>JAISYA010000057.1 GCA_031270205.1 Treponema sp. | reverse complement strand
CGCGGATATAGCCCTGAGTTTTTTCCCCTCGGTCGGCCTTGTACTGGTATTCGGTCTGGGACTGGATTACATGTTTTACATCACGGAAAACGAAAAGTCCCGCGGCATTGGGGGAGGAGACCTCGTCATTCAGGCGGTACATCTGTCTTTTGCCACCACCGCCCTGTCCTTCGGCGCGCTTGCGTTAAGCGGCTTTACCCCGGTTCATATATTCGGTCTTACCGTTTTTGCGGGACTTTCCGCGGCGTATGTTTCCGCGATGCTTTTAACCGGCGGATGAGCCTCCTTTCAAAATAAACCTTGACAAAAGAGTCCTTTTGAATAATATTGACTATAAGGAGTGAATTATGGGTAAAACTATAACTTTACGAGTCGATGATAATATTTATAATACTCTCAAAAGGGCTGCGGATGGAGACAGGCGGACAATTTCTAACTTCGTTGAATATGCAGCAGTTAATTATATATTTAATAATAATTTTGCTGATGATAATGAAATGGACGAAATTGCAGCTTTCGGGAAAGATATAAAAAAGGGAATGGAGGATATAAAAAAAGGACGATATAAAATAATTGAATAAATATAAAATAGCTGAAACTGAAACGTTTTCAAAAAAAATAAGTACAAGAAAATACAATAATCTGTATGAGCCTCCGCGGGGCAAGCCCCGCGGTATCTTAAGCGTTGCGTTAGTTTGATCGGAGGCTCGTTCGATAGGAAGTTTTTTATACCGTCTGGTTTAATACCAAATCATTGTAAGCGTTGCGGCATTTGAGCCGCGGCAAGCCTGGCAAGCGCAGCTTGCCTTGAGGTATTAAACCAGACTTGCGAATAATTAACGGCCGGCCCTGCCTTTCCATAAAAGCCCCGCGCCGACGGCGGTGGTATACTCCGCGTTTTCGGGATACACAAATTCAATACCGTACATATCGCTAATGGCCGCGAGAATCTTCTGGCCGATGCGGTTGTCGCTGCCGTTGCCGGTAACAATTACCCTGCCGGTATTCCTCGCCCTTGCGGCAAATACCGAAAGTATCCCGATAACCTGGTACACCATATTCAGAATAGCCAGGGCAATATCCCCGCTGCCGGCCCTGTCTGACATTTTTCCGAAATTGGCGGCGGTGGACTCCCTGTTGAGAAAACTAATATCCGTATCCATAATATCCTCAAGGAGCAAATCCACCTCGCTCAAATTTCCCGTTTTGGCAAGTTCCATAATGCCGCCGAATTCCGCTGTAGGAAGCAGTTTTTTCGCCAGCCCCAGAATCGTGCCTCCCCCCACTCCCGAACCGCCGAAGTGGGAAATGCCCCGCTCATTCGCTTCCACTATCGCGGTTCCCGTCCCGATATTGGTGATGATAATATTGTTCATTCCCGAAAGAAACATCCCGCCGATACCGACGGCGTTAATTTCGTCAACACGCCTGGTAGCAATTCCGAAAATATCGTTTTTGATTTTGGAAGCCCCCACGCCGGTAATCATAATCCCCTCTACAATGTCCATTTTGACATCATTTTCAAGAAGCATCTTGCCAAACGCGCCGGTAGCGGCGGTTACCGCATCGGAAGCCCGTGTCTTGATCTTCCTGACAAATTTCCCGTTCTCAATGGAAACCGCTTTAGTGGTAGTACTGCCAATGTCTATGCCTATGATCAAAAGGAAACCTCCGCTTAAGAATAAAGGATTTTAACCGCAAAGGGGAAGAGGGACATTCACTTGCTTACTTTTTTTCTCCGGATTGTGTATATTGTTTTCATGGGTAAGACCTATGTGTTTGTGAACCAAAAGGGGGGGGTGGGGAAAACCACTTCGGCCGTCAATATAGGGGCCTATCTCGCGGAGGCGGGGAAATCGGTGCTCCTGGTGGATTTTGACGCTCAGGCGAATCTTTCCAGCGGCATGGGGATAAAGCCCCTCAAGCCGGGGGTGTACGAGCTGCTCGCCGGAACCGTTCCCTTCGACAAGGTTATCCGAAAATCGGCCGTACAGGGACTGGACGTGATTCCCGCCAGCATAGACCTTTCCGGCGCGGCGGTGGAGTTGATTGAACAGAAAGAGCGTGAATTTTTTCTGAAAAAGGCCCTGGCCCCCGCGCGAAACCGTTACGATTTTATTTTGATTGACTGCCCCCCAAGCCTGGGGGTGCTTACTCTGAACGGTATGGCCGCGGCCAACGCGGTGCTTATTCCCATGCAGTGCGAGTACTTCGCCATGGAAGGGCTGAGCCTCCTTTTGAAAACAATCAAGCGCATCCAGAAAAGCCTGAACCCGCAGCTCGGCATCGGCGGTATTTTTTTTACCATGTACGATCCCCGGACGAAACTTGCCCAGGACGTGGTGAAGCAGGTGAGCGCTTATTTTAAGAGCGCGGTTTTTACCACGATCGTTCCCCGGAATGTCCGCCTGTCCGAAGCCCCTTCCTACGGGATGCCTGTTTCGCTGTATGATCCCCAGTGTTCGGGCGCGCGGGCCTACCGGAGTCTCAGTCTGGAATTGATCCGCCGATCTTCGCCGCCCGCATCGCCGGGCGAGTCTGCCCCGGCGGACAAGGCCGCCGCGAGTGCATCCGCGGCGGTGTCCGCAAACCCAAACGGAGGTCTTCATGATGCGTAAAACCGGGCTGGGGAAGGGCCTTGACGCCCTGCTCCCGAATGAAGATGATTTGCTGCCGGCGGGCGGGGAAGCGGTGTTAGGTGACGATATTGCCCTGCCCGCGTCCGCGAAAAACGGCGCGGCTCCGGCCCCCGCGTTTTCCGTTCCCGCTGTACCGGCGGCAGGCGGCGGCGTGGTTATGCTTTCCCCCGACAAACTTTTGCCCAATCCCGGCCAGCCCCGGAAGAATTTTGACGAAGCGGAAATGAAGGAGCTTGCGGACTCCATCGCCGAGCACGGGATCATTCAGCCTGTCATCGCCGCCGACTCCGGGGACGGCGCCTACATCATCATCGCCGGTGAACGCAGAACCAGGGCCGCCCGGCTTGCCGGCCTTGTCGAAGTCCCGGTGATCATCCGGGACTATACCGATCAAAAGCGCATGGAAATTTCCCTCATCGAAAATATTCAGCGTACCGACCTGAACCCCATTGAGGAAGCGGCGGCCTACAAAAACCTGATGGACTTTTCCCGCCTTTCCCAGGACGAGGTGGCCGCCAGGGTGGGCAAAAACCGCTCCACCGTGGCCAACGCCCTGCGCCTGCTCAAACTTCCCGGAAATATGCAGAAAAGTATTGAAGAGGGCGTCATAAGCGCCGGCCACGCACGCGCGATCCTTTCGGTAACGGCCCCCGGAAACAGGGAAAAGCTCTACAGGGAAATACTCGGCGGGGGGCTTTCGGTGCGCGAAGCGGAAAAATCGGCGGCGGCGCTCAACAGCGATTCGGCGGCCGCAGCCGGCGCGGAGGATCCGGGCAGGAACAAAACCGGCGCAAAGGAAAAACCCGCCGCGCGCGCGCCGGAACTCGGAGCCATGGAAGAAAAATTTATCGGCAGGCTGGGAACCAGGGTAGTCATTGAAGGCGATCTCAATAAGGGCCGCATTCACATTGACTATTATTCAATGGAAGATATGGAACGGCTGTATGAAATTTTAGGAGGATAGCGTGATTGATTTAACCGTTGACAGGCAAACACTGGAAAAAAATATACGGAAGGCGGCGGAAAACGGAATCATCGTTCCTACGTTCAGCCAGATGCGGAACCCTGAAACCGTTCCCGCTTCGCTTAAAGAGCGGCTGAAAAAAACCGGCCTTTGGGATTTGGATCCGGTGAATCTTTTTCGCATTACCTGGAAAAATGAGCCGAAAGAAAGCGGCGGTCTTTTCGGCGGCCCCTGTTTTATTGAACTGCCGCCGAAACTTACCGGGGTAAAAGCGAAAATTATCTGCCTGGTGGGAAAGTACTTCCCCACCGGCTGCCACAAAGTGGGCGCTTCTTTCGGCTGTCTTGCGCCGCGCCTCGTGACCGGCCAGTTTGACGCCTCGGCGCAGAAAGCGGTCTGGCCCTCAACCGGCAACTACTGCCGGGGCGGCGCTTTCAACTCCAAACTGCTGGCGGTCGACTCTGTGGCAATACTTCCCCAGGGCATGAGCCGGGAGCGTTTCGACTGGCTGAAAACCGTCGCCGCCGAAATCATCGCCACGCCGGGGACCGAATCCAACGTTAAAGAGATTTTCGACAAAGTCCACGAGTTAAAGGCAGCGAGAAAAGACACGATGATTTTTAACCAGTTTGAAGAAATGGGAAACTACCTCTGGCATTACAATGTGACCGGCCCGGCGATTGCCTCGGCGTTTGAGCTCATGGGACAAAAGCACGGCGCCGATCTCAACTTTGCCGGGGTCTGTTTTACTTCCGGTTCGGCCGGGACGCTCGCGTCGGGAGACTTCCTTAAACAGCGGTATCCCTTAAGCAGAATCGCCGCGGGCGAGGCCCTGCAATGCCCCACGATTCTCAACAACGGTTTCGGCTCACACCGCATAGAGGGCATCGGCGACAAGCACATCCCCTGGGTGCACAACGTGAAGAACACCGACATGGCCATCGCCATTGACGACGGCGACAGCATGGCCCTGCTCAGGCTTTTCAACGAGGATGCGGGAAAGGAATACCTGGTCAAAGAAGCGGGCATCGAAAGGGAGCGCGTTGATTCCCTCTCGCTCATGGGTATTTCGGGCATTGCCAACATGCTCTGCTGCGTTAAATTCGCCAAATACTACGAGCTTGGCGAAAATGACGTAGTTGCCACGGTACTGACCGATTCGGTGGACATGTACCGTTCGCGGCTCGTTGAACTCCGTGAGGAGGAAGGCTCCTACAGCGCCCTGAAAGCTGCCGGGGATTTTGCCGCCTGTCTGAAAGGCCAGCGTATTGACAATATGCTGGAACTGGGCTACCGGGAACGCAGGCGGGTGCACAATCTCAAATACTACACCTGGGTAGAACAGCAGGGACGGACCGCCGAAGAGCTTAACGATCAATGGTACAACCAGGAACGGAGTTTTGCCGGTGTGCAAAAACAGGCCGACGAGATCGACGCTCTGATCAACGAATTTAACCGGAAGACCGGCCTGTTGAAAGCATGATTCGCGGGGGGTAAATGAAAAACGTAAAGGCCGCGGTTTGTATTAAATGCGGCGCGGAATACGCGGCGGACGACGATACCTATACCTGCAAAAAATGCGGCGGCGTTCTGGAGATCGTCTACGATTATAATTACATTAAGTCCCGGTTAAGCCGGGAGAAACTCGCCGCCAGAAAAGATTTTTCGATATGGCGCTATCTGGAGCTGCTCCCCGTTGAGGAAGGCAGCCGGGGTCTCCTGCGGGTGGGCTGGTCGCCCCTGTACAAAACGGATTCGTTAGGCGAAACCATTGGGCTGAAAAATCTTTATATCAAGGATGACGGTCTCAATCCCACTTCAAGCCTCAAGGATCGGGCTTCGGCAATCGCGGTGACGCGGGCCCTTCACGCCGGAAAGGACACGGTGGCCTGCTCTTCCACGGGAAACGCCGCTTCGTCACTGGCCGGCGGGGCGGCGGCGGCGGGCCTTAAATCCGTCATCTTTGTACCCGAGCGGGCGCCCCAGGGCAAAGTGACCCAGTTGTTGATATTCGGCGCGACGGTTATCAGCGTCAAGGGAAACTACGGGGAAACTTTCCGGCTTTCCGCGGAAGCCATTGAAAAATACGGCTGGTATAACCGAAACGCCGCCATCAACCCCTATCTCTCGGAAGGGAAAAAAACCGTCTCCCTTGAAATCGCCGAACAGTTGGGCTTTAAAGCCCCGGACTTTGTGGCGCTTTCCGTTGGCGACGGCTGTACCATCGCCGGCGTCTGGAAAGGCTTCAAGGATCTCTACGCCGTGGGCCTTATCGACCGGCTCCCCAGGCTCGTCAGCGTACAGGCTTCCGGCTGTTGTCCGGTGAACCGCGCTATTGAGCAAAACGCCCCTATCAAATGGATGGACGAGAACACCCTCGCGGACAGCATAGCCGTGGGCGCTCCGCGTAATGGGGACAAGGCCCTGGCGGCAATTCGAGAATCCGGCGGCATTACCATTAATGTCAGTGATGAGGAAATCCTCGCCGCCATGCGCCTCCTTGGGAAAAGCGCCGGGGTTTTCGGCGAGCCCGCCGGGGCAACCGGAACCGCCGGCATTGTAAAAGCGGCCGCCCTTAAAATCGTTCCGGCGGACGCGGTGGTGGTGTCGATAGTAACCGGTAACGGCCTCAAGGACGTGGCCTCGGCGCAAAAGGCGGCGGGCATCGACTCGCCGGCAGGGGGCGCTTCAAACCTGCTGCGCATTGCCCCCGACATGAAACTACTGACCGAAGAATTCGCCAAACGGGGGATTGAGCCTTTAGGCCATAATTCCTGATGAGCCTCCGCGGGGCAAGCCCTGCGGTATAGTCGTTGGGTTGCGCCGGAACGGAGGCTCGTTCGACAGGAAGTTTTTTATACCCTCCCCCGCGCAAGCGGGTTCTTTGGCTTAATACCAAATCATTGTAAGCGTTGCGGCATTTGAGCCG
>JAISYA010000229.1 GCA_031270205.1 Treponema sp. | reverse complement strand
TGCCTATAATATCCTATACCGGGGATAAACCCGTCGGTTATTCTCTCCCGCAGGGAAAACCCTATTTCGGGATCATCTATATTATAGCGCGCGCCGGTTGAAAAAGCAATAACTTTTTTTAAAAAACATTTTTTTTTACTTTTTCGGTTACAAATGAACCTATTCCAAAATTAATTGACGGTACGCTAAGGTTCCCGGCATAGCCGGGGCATGGTTTTGGAACAGCCCCCAATATTTTTTTACGATTTTCCATACAGGCAAAAGTAAAGTCTTACCGCCGGCTTTCCTTCGCACACCGGCGCGCGCGTCCCTTACAGGCTCTTCCCGGTTGGCATAGACTCCTTTCCCCTTCTTACTTGATAAAACGCTGGATTTAACACCTGTTCCATCAGGCACAGACGATTAGGAACAGTAAGCCGATAAAATCGCATTTTTTTTCTCTCAAAGTACTTGACATTATCCGTTGTTTTTGTATAAAACTAAACATATATATTTACTAGGAATAAATGCGCTATTCCTGGTTTTTCAAAAAGGAGGTGTTTTTATGAAGAAAACACTCTGTACGCTCTTGGTTCTGACGGTTCTTGCGAGCGGCCTTTGGGCCGGCGGCAAGAAGGATAACGCCGCCTCTGGCGGTACGGCTTCCGGCTCGGTTCTGTCGGGGAAAAAGGTGATTGTGGCGGATGCCAATTCCACTCATCACCTGAACCTCTATGTCGCCTATGAGAAAGGGCTTTTCTCCAAACGGGGTCTTGAGGTTGAAATCAAGCAGACAAGCTCCGGAGTTGCGGCGGTGGTCGGCGGGGAGGCGGATATCGTGTTCAACTGCCCCACCGGGGTTATCACCCCTATTGCCAAGGGGCAGAATATCACGATCATCAGCCAGGTGAAAATTCCCTGCACCTCGGTACTGGTGGTTCCCACAGACTCCCCTTACAGGACCCCGGAGGACCTCAAGGGCCTCCAAATTGCCGGGCTTTCAAACACCTGCTGCGCCGTGGTCATCATCAGGGACGCCCTCAAGGAGCAGTACGGCGCGGAGTTTGAACTGGTAACGCTGGCCCCGGCTGCGGCTATTCAGGCGCTTGATGCGGGGCAGGTGAAGGGCGCGATACTTGAGGAGCCTTTTGTCGCACTGGCTTTGCTGCAAAGGGACGCCGAAGGTAAGGCAAAATATAAAACCCTTTTCGACGGCAGCTCCGATGCGGACGGCGACGGCAGCATCGACGCGAATCTGGCCGGGCCGAATCCTCCCTGCCGGACCATTAACGCCAACACCAATTTTGTGGCGACCCGGCTTGAGGATGCCAAGGTCTTTATTGAGGCCATCGCCGAAGCGGACCAGCTTATCCGGGCCAATCCGGTTGCCCCGGACATCGTGGACATTGCCGCCAAATACGTGAGCGTTGACCGCCAGGCGATCATCAACAGCAACCCCAAACTGGGCTTTACCACCCGGCTTGATACTGTCGGACTCACCGGCTACGCCGACGCTCTCGTAAAGTTGGGTACTATTGACAAGAATCCCGGCGACGCCCTGTTCGCGCCGCAATTCAAGGGGATTACCTGGTAGTACAAAAACGCCTTTGGTGTTTTTGTACTGGAGTTTTCTTAACCGCACGGTTAAGAAAACTCCACAGCCTGGTGGTAAATATGACTGATTACGAGACGAAGGGATTCCGCCGGGTTTTGCTTGAACTCGGCGGGTTCTTCAAAAATTCATTGGGAAATTTTTTCTCTCTGGAATTTTTATCGGTACTAATACCTTTGCTGCTACTCTGGGAATTCCTTCCCCGGTGGGGAATCCTGCCGGATGGCCTTATACCCAGCCTTTCAACGGTGGCGCGGCGTTTCTGGTTTATGCTTTGGCACAAACAACTCGTGCTGCACATCGGTATCAGTATGGGGCGTTTCTTCACGGCTTTTGGTATTGCCGTTATTCTGGCGGTTCCCATCGGACTCTTGATGGGCTGGAATCTCAAAATCCGCGCCTTTGTGCTGCCCCTCTGGCAGTTGCTTTCACCCATACCGCCGCCGGCCTGGGTTCCCATGACGATCATCTTTTTCGGTATCGGATCAAAAATGCACGTCTTCCTCATGTTTATAGGGATTTTTTACCCCGTACTGTTCAACACCTACCAGGGGATCAAAGACACCGACCCCCGCTACCTCGCCTCGGCGCGGGTTTTCGGCGCGAGCGAATTCACCCTGCTGCGGAAAGTATACTTTTGGCACGCCTTCGGCTCTATCATCATGAGCCTGAAAACCGGCGTGGCAATGGGGCTGGTGATGCTACTCATCGGCGAAAGCTACGGGGGCCGCTGGGGGATAGGCTACCTGCTGGGCCAGGCGAAGGATTATTTTGTAATCCCCGAAATGATGGTTTGTATGGCGATACTCGGCTGGATAGGCTGGTTTCTTATTGAGGTTTTGAAATATGTAGAAATCAAACTTGCCGTGTGGAAGGTGGGCAGATGATCGAAGCAAAGAGTATCGGCAAGTTTTTTTCGGTGATAAATGAAAAGGGAATAGCCGAAGGCTTGACCGCGGTACTGAATGTGTCCCTCACTATTCCCGACGGAAAAATCGTTTCGCTTTTAGGGCCGTCCGGCTGCGGCAAATCAACGTTTCTGGAAATTCTCGCGGGGCTGCAGGCGCCCACCGACGGCACAATCCACATTGACGGCAATCTGGTCCTGGAACCCTTACCCGCGACACGCAAGGAGCAGATCGCGTACCGCAGGCGTTACCGTTTTATCTCGCCCCTGGCAAACGGCGTATTTCAGGATCGGCCCAAGCATGACATCGCGATGATTTTTCAGGATTACGCGGTTTTCCCCTGGATGACGGCGGTTCAAAATGTTGAATTCGCGCTAAAATTACGCAACGCCGGACGCGGGGGCAATGGCCGTCTTAAACGCGCGGAACTTACTGAAAAAGCGCATTTTTACCTGCGTAAAGTGGGATTGAGCGGCACCTCCAACAAGTACCCCTCGCAGCTCTCAGGCGGTATGCGCCAGCGCCTTGCCCTTGCGCGCGCCCTTTCGGTGGAGCCGAAGATCATTTTGATGGACGAGCCGTTCGCGGCGGTGGACGCCTTAACCCGCGAAAAATTGCAGGACGAACTTTTACGCCTTTGGGCCGAGACGGCCTCCGGTGGAGAGCACATTACCATCGTGCTGGTGACCCACGAGGTGCAGGAAGCGGTGTACCTTTCCGACGAGGTGATCGTCTTTTCGCCATGCCCCGGTACGATTCGTAATTCGATTCCCGTTGAAGCCAAACGGCCGAGGGCCAGAACCGATCCGGCGCTGGTGGAAATTCAGGAACGCATTTTCGCCATGTTTCAGTATGACATTAATCAGGAGGCTGAGTATTCAATATGAGTATTGCGTTTAATCCAGGCGGAGAGACAAACGCCGACAGCCGGGGAAAAATCTACGGCGATATTACCAAAGCGCGGGGAAACACGCCGCTGGTAAAATTGGCAAAAATAGGCGCGGGACTTCCGGCAGTCATACTTGCCAAAGTGGAATCCTTTAACCCCATGAACAGCGTAAAGTGCCGCATCGGGGCGGCCATGCTGGACGCCGCCGAACGGGACGGGAAACTTACCCCCGGCGGAGTGGTGATAGAGCCCACCTCGGGAAACACCGGCATAGGGCTTGCCTTTGCCTGCGCCGCCAAGGGCTACAAACTGGTCCTCACCATGCCGGAAACCATGTCGGTGGAACGCCGCAAGCTGGCCCAAATGCTGGGCGCGGACGTGGTACTCACCTCCGGCAAGGACGGGATGAAGGGGTCGATACGCAAAGCGGAGGAACTGGTAAGCCAGACCCCCGGCAGCTTTATGCCCCTGCAATTTGAAAACCCCGCCAACCCGGAGGCGCACCGCCGCACCACCGCCGAGGAAATCTGGGCAGACACCGCCGGAGCCGTTGACATCTTTGTCGCCGGGGTGGGAACCGGCGGCACCATTACCGGCGTCGGGGAAGTGCTGAAAGAGCGCAAACCGGGCGTAAAAATCATCGCCGTGGAACCGGACGCCTCGCCGGTACTCTCCGGGGGCTTCGCCGGCCCTCACCGCATACAGGGCATCGGGGCGGGCTTTATTCCCAAAGTGCTAAACCGTTCCGTCATTGACGAAATTGTGCGCGTTACCAACGAGGACGCAATCATCACCGCCCGCAAAGTTGCCCGCACGGAGGGAATCCTCACCGGCATTTCCGCCGGAGCGGCGGTGTGGGCCGCCCTGCAAATCGCCGCCCGCGCCGAAAACAGCGGGAAGAACATCGTGGTTATTCTTCCCGATTCGGGCGAGCGCTATCTGTCAACGCAGCTTTCTGATTTGGAGGCGTAAATTGAAAAACGGTATTTTTCTTTATCTTGCCGTCTTCGCCGTTATTACAGCCTGTTCATCGCAAAAGAATTCCGAACTTGACGATCCGCCGATTATCACGTCGGCGACTTATCAGCATACCCTGTTCAACGGCAAAAGCCAGGGCATCGACGCAAGGGCGGAAAAAGAAGACGCTCCAATCACCGTTACCTACTATCTGTCGGAAGCGGATTATGACGCGGACATAAACGCTTTCACCGAAGCGCCAACCGAACCCGGCCTGTACTATGCGCGTATCCGGCGGCCCGAGGGCAACGGCTACAAACAGGGAAGGGATATAAAAGTTGAGTATCATATTCAAAAACCGTTGGCGCCGGTAGACGCGGTTAACAAAGGCAGTTCCAAAACTTCAGTTTTGAAACTGGCTCAAGCAGCAAACGGGGAGAACATGATGGCCAAAATCGCGGGGTCCGGCAATCCTTCCGGCCGGTATCATGTTTCCGTGTAAGAGGCGGCTTTCAAAATTATGAACGTACTGGATTTAATCGGGAATACCCCGCTGGTTGAACTCAAAAAAATCTCCTCGGAACTCAATGGGGTATCGATCCGGGCCAAGGCGGAATCCCGCAACCTTTCAGGATCGGTGAAAGACCGCGCGGCCAAAGCTATGCTTCTTGAAGGCATCGAATCGGGGAAATTGCGGCCCGGAAAGACCATTATCGACGCCTCAAGCGGCAACACGGGCATTGCGTATGCCATTTTGGGGGCGGTTTTAGGCTATCCAGTGATCATTTACCTTCCCGCCAACGCCGGCCGGGAGCGAAAAACGATTCTCGCGTGCTGCGGGGCTGCCGTGGTGGAGACCAACCCCCTGGAAAGTTCAGACGGGGCCTTTCTGTCCGCTAAAGCCGCGGCCGAGGCCGACCCGGACAAATATTTCTGGCCCAACCAATACAATAACGACGCCAACTGGAAAGCCCACTACAATGGCACCGGCGTTGAGATTTGGGAACAGACCGGAGGCAAGGTTACCCATTTCATTACCGGCATGGGCACATCGGGAACCTTTACCGGAACCTCCCGGCGGCTCAAGGAATACAACCCCAGGATAGAGGCTGTGGCAGTGCAGCCGGCCTCTCCCTTCCACGGCATTGAGGGAACCAAGCACATGGCCAGCACCCTGAAACCCGGCTTTTACGACGAAACTTTGCCCGACCGTTTTGTGGAAGTCAACACCGAGGCTGCCTATGCCATGACACGCCGCCTTATCCGCGAGGAAGGGCTTTTTGTGGGTATAAGTTCCGGAGCGAATGTACAGGCCGCCCTTGACCTGGGCCGCACCCTGCCCCCCGGATCGATCGTGGTAACCGTGTTATGCGACAACGGTTTTCGCTATCTGTCTGAAGAATTTTGGTGGTTAAACAATGATTAAACTGTCCGCTCAATTACAAAACGCAATCCGTGCCGAAGGAGTAAAGGGATATCCCAACGAGTGCTGCGGCTTTCTCCTGGGCGCCATTTTTGATGATGACAGCCGCGCTGTGGACAGCATCATTCCCATTATCAATGCGGGGGAGCCGGGGGAACAGTACCACCGTTTCAGGATCGAGGCGGAAGATTTGAGGCGGGCGGAAAAAGAGGCGGAATCGCAAAACCGGGAAGTGCTGGGCTTTTATCATTCCCACCCGGATCATCCGGCGCGGCCCTCCGAATATGACCGGAACAACGCCTTTCCGTTCTATTCATACATCATCGTGGCGGTTGAAAAATCAAAGGCAATTGATCTGAGAAGCTGGCGCTTAACGGATGACCGGGCAAATTTTTTTGAAGAAACAGTACAGGAGGACTGATTATGACGGCAACGATTCAAATTCCAACAGCCCTGCGGGGCTTTACGGATCGTAAACAGGAAATCGAGGTTGAAGGGCAGACCGTGGGCGAGGCAATCAACGCCCTTGCGGATCGTTATCCGGATTTGCGCCGGCATCTCTACCAGGGGAAGGAGCTGCGTCCATTCATCAATGTATTCATCGGCGAAACCAATATCAAAAAACTCGAAGGACTTGATACAAAACTTCCGGACAACGCAACGCTTATGCTGGTACCGGCGATTGCGGGCGGAATAAAATGAATTCCGTCATAAACGACAACCGTCTGGATGATCTTACCAACGGGGAGATAACCCGGTACAGCCGCCACCTCTTGCTGCCGGAAGTGGGCATTGAGGGGCAGAAACGGCTCAAGGCGGCAAAAGTATTGATCGTCGGCGCCGGCGGTCTGGGCGCGCCTTTGGCGCTCTACCTCGCCGCTGCCGGAGCGGGAACCCTGGGTATCATGGATTTTGACTTTGTGGAAGAATCCAATCTTCAGCGCCAGGTGATCCATTCGACACGGGACGTGGGCCGGCCCAAGGTAGCGTCGGCGCGGGATCGTATCAAAGGCATCAACCCCAATTGCGCGGTCATTACGCATAGCAATATGCTCACAAGCGCCAACGCCCTGGACATCATCAGGGAATACGACATTGTAGCGGACGGTACCGACAATTACCAAACCCGTTATCTCGTAAACGACGCCTGCGTTCTTTTAGGAAAACCCAACGTGTACGGATCGATTTTCCAATTCGAGGGACAGGCTTCGGTGTTCTGCGTACAGGAAGGACCCTGTTACCGCTGCCTCTACCCGGAGCCGCCGTCGCCGGGCCTTGTGCCTTCCTGCGCCGAAGGCGGCGTAGTGGGAGTGCTGCCCGGTATCGTCGGCTGTGTTCAGGCCAACGAAGTAATCAAACTTATTGTGGGCGGCGGCGAAAGCCTCGCCGGACGGCTGCTGCTTTTTGACGCGTGGAAAATGAAATTCCGGGAACTCAGGCTGGACAAGGATCCTCATTGTCCCGTCTGCGGCAGGAATCCCACGATCCACAGCCTTATTGATTACGAGCGGTTCTGCGGACTCAAAAACGATGATGAGGAACCTGTTGAAACAATTACCGCGGCGGAACTCAAAGCGCGGCTGGACGCGGACGATCCGCTCCAGATCATCGACATACGGGAACCCCACGAGCGGGCAATCGTCAAGTTCCCGCGGGCAAAAGCAATCCCCCTGGGGCAGATGACCCGCCGCATTGACGAGTTTGACCCGAAAATCGATTCGGTGTTCCTCTGCAAAATCGGCCGGCGGAGCGTCTATGCCATTCGCGCCTTGCGCGAAGCGGGCTATACCGGCCGCCTTCTCAACCTGAAAGACGGCGTCAACGCCTGGGCGCGGGAAGTGGACAGGTCACTACCTGTTTATTAAACAGGATTAAATATTATTTTGGAGTATACCATGGAAGAAAAGACAATCAACGCATTGGGACGGAATGCCGCCTATCAACTGGCAAATGTCGTCAAAACACCTCCCCAATTCGGTTCCCTTACCCCCAAATGGCTGACAAGGGTGTTGGAGTTCAAAGGACTGGAATCGGGTGTGTACCGGGTCAACCGGGTCGCCGAGGGCGAAACACCCCTGGATGTGCTGTGCAGCCAGGACCCGAAACAAGTTGCTATTCCCCAGGGCTTTGTGAATTATACCGCCAGGCCCCGTGAATACCAACTCAGCTCAATATCCACGATTATCAATGTGGATACAAAGATTTCCGATGTCTACAGTTCGCCCTACAACCAGATTGACGAGCAGATAAAGCTGGCAATCGAAAGCCTGAAAGAGCGGCAGGAAAGCCAGATCATCAACAGTGATGATTACGGCCTCCTGAAAAACGCGGTGGACAGCCAGCGTATTCAGACGCGCTATGGACGCCCCATGCCCGACGATCTGGACGAACTTATCACCAAGGTCTGGAAAGAGCCGGGCTTCTTCCTGGCTCATCCCCGGGCCATCGCCGCCTTTGAGCGCGAATGTACCCGGCGCGGCGTGCCGCCGGTAACGGTGAACATTGCCGGAGGAACTTTTATCGCCTGGCGGGGAATCCCCCTTATACCCACGGACAAACTCTTTGTTGACGGCCTCAAGAATCCCAGAGCCAAAACCGGCAAAACCAACATCCTCCTGGTTCGCTCAGGCGAAGCAAAGCGCGGCGTTGTCGGGCTTTACCAGGCCGGCCTTCCCGGAGAGCAGTCCCGCGGCCTTTCCGTGCGCTTCCGGGGCATTGATGATTCAGGCGTGGCCTCGTACCTCCTTTCGGTGTACTGCTCCGCCGCCATTCTCGCCGATGACGCCCTCGCGGTTCTGGAAGACGTGGAAGTGGGAGATTATTATGAATATACCCAGCAGCCGGTTTAACCCCGCCGAGTGGGGCTTGCCGTCTGAAGGGGAAATAGCGTCGTTGGCCGCGGCGTACTTCCCGGAATTTGAAGAGGGGGAAAGCCTTCCCCCTACCCTCAAACCGCAAGCGGTTTTCGGGATACCCCTTTCTCCTGGGGGCTACCGCCCCCAAACCCCCGCGGCCGGCAGTACGGCTGAAAGCTTTGGAGCTATTTCCCCAAGTGTTCTCCCCAAAGACGCCGGAAACCACGCGGACCGGCGCCCCGCTTCTTCAGTATCCGCCGCTTCCGCCCATACTGTCGGCCGTCGTTCCCTCGATTCAATCCGCGCCGATTTTCCTATCCTTGCGGAAAAAGTAAACGGAGGGCAGGACCTGGTCTGGCTGGATAACGCCGCCACTACCCACCGGCCCCGGCAGGTGATTGACCGCCTCACCTATTACTACGAGCACGAGAACTCCAACGTCCACCGGGGCGCGCATGAATTGGCGGAACGTTCCACCAACGCCTACGAGGAGGCCAGGGCGAAAATAGCCCGCTTTATCGGCGCTCCCTCGCCGGACAACATTGTTTACGTGCGCGGAACCACCGAGGGGATCAATCTTGCCGCTCAAAGTTTTGTAAAGCCGCTGCTCAAGGCGGGCGATGAGATAATCCTTACCCTGCTGGAGCACCACGCCAACATCGTGCCCTGGCAGTTAATCGCCGAAGAAACCGGAGCGTTACTGCGGGTTGCTCCGATTGACCAGAGCGGCCAACTCATCCTTGCGGAATACGAAAAACTCTTTAACCGCCGCACACGCTTTGTATCGGCGGCCCATGTCTCAAACGCCCTGGGTACGATTACGCCGGCAGCGGAACTGGTACGGATTGCCCATGCCCACAGGGTGCCTATACTCATTGACGGGGCGCAGTCGGTATCGCATATTCCGGTGAACGTCGCAGCCCTGGACACGGATTTCTTTGTCTTTTCGGGACATAAGATTTTCGGGCCAACCGGTATCGGCGCACTGTACGGCAAAACCGCTGCGCTGGAAGCGGCCCGTCCCTGGCAGGGCGGCGGTAACATGATAGCCGATGTTACCTTTGAGCGTACTTTGTACCGGAAGCCGCCCGAGAAATTCGAAGCCGGTACGGGCAGCATCGCCGACGCGGTGGGCCTTGGCGCGGCAGTGGATTATGTTTCCGCCATTGGTATAGAAAACATTGCCGCCTGGGAACACGAGCTTGTACGCTACGGTATGCGGGAGCTTGAAAAAATTCCCGGCCTCCGCCTTGTCGGAACCGCCGCGGAAAAAGCGAGTGTCCTCTCCTTTGTGCTGGAAGGGTACAGTCTTGAGGAAGTGGGCGGGCATTTATCCCGCCGCGGTATTGCCGTCCGCGCCGGCCACCACTGTGCCCAGCCGGTACACCGCTTCTTTGGCCTTGAGGGAACCGTGCGTCCTTCGCTTGCCTTTTACAACACGCCCGAAGAAATCGACAAGCTGACGGCGGCGCTACGGGAATTAAAAAACGGAGTTATTTGAGCCTGTTCCAAAACCAATTGACTGTGCGCTCACGTTCCCGGCATAGCCGGGGGCACGGTTTTGGACCAGGCTCTTGCAGTTTTTCAGGCTAAAGCCTTACAAAACTGCGTTTTTTAAAGGTTGCTGTTCCAAAACTGAAGTTTTTGAACAACCTCATTTAACTACAATTAACAAACCTCACGAACAAAAAAACTCAAACCGCCAAAGAAAAAGGCGCGGAAGGACGGGATTTCATCCTTCGGCGCCCTGGCGGTTATACTTTACTCACGACGCTCACTTTTTGCTGTCGATGTACTTCAACAGATCCACTACCTTGTTGGAATAGCCCCACTCGTTGTCGTACCAGGACACTACCTTGAAAAAGCGCTTTTCGCCGGGCAGGTTGTTCTGCAGCGTGGCAAGGCTGTCGTAGATAGACGTGTTGGTATTGTGGATGATGTCGGTGGAGACAATCTCGTCCGCCTGGAATTCCAGAATCCCCTTGAGGTAGCTTTCCGACGCCTTTTTAATGGCGGCGTTGATGTCCTCGATGGAGGTGTCTTTTTCCGAGCGGAAGGTCAGGTCGATTACGGAGCCGGTCGGCGTGGGAATCCGGAAGCTCATACCGGTAAGTTTGCCCTTGGTTTCGG
>JAISYA010000225.1 GCA_031270205.1 Treponema sp. | reverse complement strand
GGATATGTTCAAGACCTTCGCTTCAGACGCAAAGTACGTTACCGTCAGGGTTCCGTCCGGCTCCGTAAGCGCCTACAACGCCTCCTGGCAGCGCGCCTTTAAGGGCGCAGGCGGCAATGTGGCAGCCGCGGACGGCGGCGGCGCGGAAAACACCAATATCACCCTAACCATAATCGGCTTTTAACGCGGTAAAACGTCCCGCCCAGGCTTACAGCGGAGTCCCGCTCCGGCTAAAGCCGTCGCGCGGTTTATCGTCTTTAGTGGCGGCTACTGGGCCTACGCTGTGTCGCATGAGTCATCGACACGGCTTACGCCGTGCGGTTATCGAGCGGGGACCCCGCTCAGGCTTACAGCGGAACCCCGCTCAGGCTTGCAGCGGAGTCCCGCTTAGGCTTGCAGCGGGACCCCGCTTAGGCCTTGCAGCGGGACCCCGCTTAGGTCTTGCAGCGGAGTCCCGCTCAGGCTTGCAGCGGGACCCCGCTTAAGCCTTACAGCGGAGTCCCGCTTAAGCCTTACAGCGGAGTCCCGCTTAGGCTTATAGCGGAGTCCCGCTTAGGCTTGTAGCGGAGTCCCGCTCAGGCTTACAGCGGCCACTACGGCGGCTAAAGCCGCCGCGCGGTCTATGGTGTAGGAGGCGGACACTGGGCCTACGCTGTGTCGCGTTAGTTCATCCACACGGCTTCGCCGTGCGGTTATTGAGCGGAGTCCCGCCCGGGCAAGCCGCGGCTTCGGCTTCCTCAATCGCGTTGTGCTTATGTCGTTGTGGTCGCTTGCGCAGAGCATTCCGGGCGCGCCCGTCCTGTGTCAAGTCCTGGTAAATCCTGGTAAGATATTGTAAAATCGTTCACGGTATTTTTGCGCAAACCACAAATATCGTGTCAACTCTTGTAAGCTTTTTTATTTTTCCCTTGACAGGGCGCGCCCCGGCTGATACAATGATTTCCTACAGGGGCCGCCGGGATGAATGAGTTTCTTGAAATCCGTGGTATTTCGAAAAGCTACGGTATGGTGCAGGCGCTTAAAGAGGTTAGTTTTTCCGTTTCCAGGGGGGAGGTGCACGCCCTGCTGGGTGAAAACGGCGCGGGTAAATCCACGCTGATCAAGATTATTTCCGGCGAGGAGGTTCCCAACGCCGGTTCGATTGTTATCAACGGCAAGGAAGTCAGGGATTTTAACCCCGCCCACGCCACCGCGTCGGGAATTGCCATGGTGCATCAGGAATTGGCGATTTTTGAAAACATGAGCGTGGGGGACAATATATTCCCCAATGCCAATTTTCTTAAGGCGGGGGGCTTTATTAACCAGCGCAGGGCCGACCGGGAAGCCAAGTCCCTCATCGACCTGTTCGGGATGAACATTTCCCCCCGGCAAAAGATGGATTCCCTTACCATGGGCCAGCAGCAAATCGTGGAAATACTCCGCTGCGTCAGCGCGGGCCGGGAAATTATCCTGCTTGACGAACCTACGTCCGGGCTGAACCAGGAAGAAGTCAACAAGCTTATGGGCATCATCCGCCGCCTGAAAGGGCAGGGAATAACCGTAGTGTATATTTCCCACCGGATCGGCGAAATAATGGAAATACGCGACCGGGTGACGGTGCTGCGGGACGGCGCGTATGTGGGGACTTACGTCAACGACCCGTCCCTGAGCGAGATGGAGCTTATCGGCCGCATGGTGGGCCGGGAGCTTTCGGGGACGCTGTACTCGGCGAGAACCGAGGACGGCATAGCCACGGAAGAAGTGGTTTTTGAGGCGCGGGATTTTTCCAAGAAGAACTCGGTCTCTGACATCAGTTTCGCGCTCCACAGGGGAGAGGTGCTCGGTTTCTTTGGGCTTGAGGGCAGCGGCGCCAACACGGTAAGCCGGATGATCTACGGCCTTGAGGCCGCCGACACCGGAGAGTTGTACATTAAGGGGAAACGGATAAAAAAGCCCGGGCCGGATATGCTCGTCCCCGCCGGCGTGATGTACCTTAACAATAACCGGAAAAACGCCGGGCTGCTGCTCAGGTCCCCGGCCCTTGATAACCTTGCCATGCCGCTTCTTAAGCGGCTTTCCGACGGTCTTTTTATCAACCGGGGCAAAATGGTAAGCCACGCGGAAAAATACATCGGCGAGTTTAACATTGTCATTCCTTCGGTGTATCAGCAGCCCCGCAACCTTTCCGGCGGAAACCAGCAAAAACTGATGTTCTCTATCTGCATGGGCAATACGCCGGAAATCATCATTATGAACGAGCCGACCAGGGGCATAGACGTCGGGGCAAAGGGCGAGATTCACCGCTTCATTCTGGAGCTTATCAGGAAGGGGCTTTCGGTGATTGTGTTTTCCAGCGAGATGCCGGAGCTTATCAGCCTCTGCGACCGGGTTATGGTGATGGCCAAAAACCGTATCGCGGGCGAGGTGCGTAAAGGCGATATGAGCCAGGAAAGGATTATGGCGCGGGCGGCGGGTTTCGCGGCGGGGGAGGTATAAGTGAAAAACAGAAGCCCGGAGCTTGCGGGGCGGATCAATTTTTCCTCGTTTACCATCATCATTCTTACCCTTGTTTTGGGCGCGGGCCTTACCGTTACCAGCGAAACCTTTCTTTCGACGGGGAATATTGTCTCGATTTTGTACGGAGTGTCGATTAACTTTTGGGGCGCAATCGGCTTTGTATACCTGATGATTATGGGCGAGTTGGACCTTTCCGTCGGCTCGGTCTATGCCTTTAGCGGCATGATGGTCGGTATTTTGATGCGGAACCACTGGCCGCTTGTGCCGGCCCTGGCTGTGGCGCTGACGCTGTCGGCGGGCATCGGCTTTATCAACGGCTTCCTCGTGGTCCGTTTCAAGGTTCCCTCGATGATGATCACGCTGGGTACCATGGCCGCCGTGCGGGGCCTGGCAAATCTCCTCTGCACCTGGCTCTACGGCTATCCATACCCGCCGTCATACGAGGCCCTGGCCCGCCAGCGTATCGGCGGCCTCCAGCTTACGACGCTGGTAATGATCGCGGCGGTTATCATTCTGGAGATTTTACTCAAACGAATGGCGGTTTTCAGGCGGATGTACTATGTGGGAGAGAACATCGAGACCGCCAGAATCTACGGTATCAGGGCGGGCAGGCAAAAAATAGCGGTTTTTACGGTTATGTCGTTTCTTGCCGGAATAGGGGGCATTCTGGTCGGTTCAAGGCTCCGTTTTGCCGATTCCACCATTGGGAACGGCCTTGAATTTACCATACTGACCGCGACGGTTCTGGGAGGGGCAAGCCTTTCCGGGGGCAAGGGCAGCCTGCTCAGGACCGTGGTGGGCCTTATTTTCCTTGCGACCATAACCACGGGCATGATAGTCCACAATATAGAGCCGCTCATTCAGCAGCTTATTGTGGGGATAATTCTTATTATTACCGTTTTTATCGATACCAGAATGGGTAAAATGGGGGAAGGCTTCGGCAGGCGTTCTTTCCGTATGCCGCGCGATAAACTTGGGGCGGAGGTCTGATATGGATATATCGGGATTTGCCGCCGTCTGCGGCCGCCGGATCAAAAGCGCGGCGAAAAGCCTGCGGGACATAGCCGCCAGAAGGCCCGAAGCGATTTCCGTTGCCCTCTGTATTATCATGGCGCTGATGCTGGGGATCACTGTTCCCCGGTACTTTTTTTCAAGCCACAATCTTAACTCACTGGCGACCGCCACCGCGCCGGAAGGCATAGTCGCCCTGGGCATGATGATGCTCCTTATTTCCGGCGTGTTCGATCTTTCAGTCGGCTCGGTAATGTGTCTCGGCGGCCTCGTGGCGGCCATCGGCCTGAGCGCGGGTTTTCCCACTCCCGTGGCGCTTGCCCTGGGCCTTGGTTCCGGCCTGGTTATCGGCCTCTTTAACGGGCTTATCACCGAAGTCGCCGGGGTGAATCCCCTTATTACCACTATCGGCATGATGTACATAGTCCGGGGCATTACCGAAATTACCCTGGTCAAGCGGGGCAAGGCCGGATACGGCAACTTTCCCGCCGATTTCAGAATCATCGGGCAGGGGAAAATTTTCGGCGTACCGTTTATGTTCTGGCTCTTGCTGCTGTTTGCCGTCCTTTTCGCGGTGTTCCTGATCTCGCGGCGCGGCGGCAGGAGAATCTACCTTATCGGGGGCAACGAGGCGGCGGCCGCTGCCCTGGGGGTTAAAAAGCGGAAGATACGGATAATCCTCTTTATGCTTGCCGGAATCCTCGCCGCCCTTGCGGGGATTCTTATCAACGCCAGGGCGGGCGCCGCCAACCGCTATACCGGGCAGAATTCCCACCTGAACGTGATCATAGCCTGTATAATAGGGGGCGGCAGTCTTGCCGGGGGAAAGGGCAATATGGGCGGCGCTGTGTTCGGCACGCTGTTCCTCGTGCTGCTCAACAACGCTTTTAATCTTTACCAGGTAAATCAGCACGTACAGAGTCTGGTAAACGGAATGGTTTTGCTTGCCGTGGTAGTGGTTGACGGATATATGAACATCATTAAACGGCGGGAGCTTGGAAAAGAGTGACGAAGCGGCGCGCGGCATTGTGTCCGCCGGCGTCCTGCTAAACGGATCTTACGCGCGGAGTTTCCGCGCAGGATAAATATTTTTTCCCACGGAGGAATAGAATGAGAAAATTCGGAATTTTAGGGATCGCGCTGCTTATCGCCGTTGTGATCCTCGCTTTCGGCTGCGGCGCCCAGGGTGGCGGCGGAGCAAGCGCAAGCGTGAGCAATGCTCCCGTAAAGGGCGTGTACGCCAACCTGCCCGCGGGCCGTACCTACTACCTTTGCTCTTCGCATCAGGCCCACACCTACTTCACTGATTCGCACATCGCCCTGCGCTATGCCGCTGAATACTTCAATGTGAACATTGTGGCGTCCGGCCCCGACGCGTGGGACACCCAGGCACAGGCGCAGGCCATTGAGCAGGCTATCAGCCGGCAGCCCGCGGGGATCATCACCCGCATGTGGGACAACAGCCCCCTTGACGCGATCCGCCAGGCTACCGCCGCCGGAATCCCGGTAGTGGTTACCGAAACCAGAATGGGCGAAACCCAGGATGACATCGGCGGCGCGCTTACCTACATCGGCCTTAACAACTACGACTGCGGACGGGATACCGCCCGCGAACTGGTTAAGCATGCCGGCGCCAGCGGCAGAGTGGTCCTTATGGGCAACTGGGGCGCTTCCAATACCGACGCAAAGCGCCAGGGCGTGGAAGATTATCTGAAGGAAAACGCCCCCGGCTGGCAGATTATCGCCACCGTTGACGACAAGGCCGCCACCCAGGACGCCATTGAGGCGGGCAAATCGATCATCAACAACTACGGCAGCCAGGAAGGTTTAGGCATAATCGGCCTCGATTCTTCTTCCGGCACCGGCATTTCCCAGGCCATGGAAGAGCTGAACATCCCCGCGGGCCGGTATACCATTGTTGTCCACGACCGCGAGCCTTCCACCCTTGATTACATCGAGAAGGGTTACATTGCCGCGACGCTCATCAACAAGACCGCCACCGATGAATACATGGCGATCCTCGTTATGGAAGACTGGAACAACGGCGGACTCAAGAACGTGCCGCTTTCCAGCGACAACAGCGCCGCCGGAATTACCGCTGTTCCTGACAACATGTACAACACCGCTTTCGCCATTACCAAGGACAACGTGCAGTACTTCAAAGCGGCCGTCATGCCCGACGTCAAGACCAGCCTGTACAACCGCTAACCTTTCGACCGGGGAAAAAGGAGACAGCTCATTCTTTTTCCTTCAGGTCTTTTGCGGTTACTATCGGGGCTTTCCCGGAACTTCAGTTTTGGGAAAGCCCCGGTTTTTATGCCCCGCTTATGTTTAACACAGCGTCCGCGTTTTTCGCAAAACATCAATACCGGCCCTGACTTCTTCCCATGAAAACACTTCCGTATTTATCAGGATACGGTAATTTTTAAGCAGGGGGAGCAGTTCGGCTAACCATGCTTCATCTCCCCGCAGTCTTCGGTGATCCGGAAGCCTTCCGTCCTGAAGGGCCGCTGTATGATCAACGCTGTGGAGATGAATTTCCCCGATACGCTCACGGTGGGCAATAAAAAAATCCGGGGGATTTTTCCCTTCAATTAACAGGTGACCGGTGTCCATGCAAAGACCCGCCGCGCCCAGATGGGGAAGCAGGCCCTCAAGCAGGCCGGGAAGGGTGTTTTCCGCGAGAAACAGCGGCCCCCGCCCGCTCCCGTCCTGCGCGCCGCCGCCGCAGCGCTCCTCCCATTCCGCGAGGAGTTTTGCCTGGGCCGCCGGGTTTTCGGCGGCGGGATGAACGATAAAATGCCGTACCAGCGGGGCAAGGCGGGCTACCAGTTCTTCATGTTCAGGCCGCAAGTTTTCCGGCAGATGGGCGGTAAAAATAAAACGTTCCCGATAGCGGCAAATTTTCTCCCAGTCGGAATCAAGCTGCGCCTTCGCTTCATCGTTATAGATAAAAAACAGCAGCTCCACTCCCGCGATTTCCTTTTTGTCCGCCAAAAAACGGAGGTTCTCCGCGTAGGTTCCGGGAATGACCCAGGAAGGGACAATAAGCAGGGGCGATTCGTTATGGGTCATTTTATTCTGACGGGGATTCCAGAGACCATGAGTTCCACCCGCGCGGCGGCGGCGGCTATTCTTCGGTTGGCCCCGGCAAGCAGCAGATTGTAGCGGCGGGTTTCCTCATCAAAGGGGACGTTTCCCATGCCGGTTTCATTGCTTACCACAATACAGTCCTTCATGCCCTGAATAAAAGATTCGAGAATCCGCTCAAAATCATTTTCCCGTTTGTAGTACATAAGGTTGTTCACCCACATGGGGATACAGTCCACCAGCGCCCGTCTGCCCGCGGAGGCAACGGCCCGGTCAATTTCCAGCGGTTCTTCAATGGTGATAAAACCGGCGGCCGCGCCAGCCGCCATTTCCAGCCGCTCTTTCCGGTGTTTTTCAATGCGGCGGCGCATTTCTTCATCCAGGGCCTCGGCGGTGGCTATAAACGAGACCGGAAAGGCCCATTCGTTTTTTACGATGTCCAAAGCCCGCCTGGATTTTCCCGATTTTATTCCGCCGGTGATAAATATGATCAAAGCGCGGTTCCTTTGGGAGATACGAACACTCCCTTTCCAGACATTACCGCATAAAGCCGCGTGTGTCGATTCCTCATTGCGCGTCCGGGAAAGATAGTCTACAATAGAGGACAAGGAGAACACTATGGCGGACGCGATGCAGGCGGATTATTCAGGGGAAAACGAGCGCTTTACCTACGCCGACTATTTAGAATGGGAAGGCCCTGAGCGGTATCAGCTGCTGAACGGGAAAGCTTTCCTGATGGCGTCCCCTTCGGTGGAGCATCAGGCGATGTTGATGGAATTGTTATTGCAATTCCACGCTTTTCTGCGCGGCAAGCCCTGCCGGGTATTTGCCGTTCCTCTGGATGTCCGGCCCTTTCCCGCGGAGGACAACTCCGACGACACGGTGGTACAGCCGGATTTGCTGGTGGTTTGCGACAGGGACAGGCTCGGCAAGGGTTCCGTAAACGGCCCGCCGGATTTGGCCATTGAGATAGTTTCCCCCTCCAATTCCCACCGCGAACTGTTTGCGAAATTACAGATTTATCTTGAGGCCGGGGTGCGGGAATACTGGGTGATTGAACCCGAAGAACGGCGGGTAATGGTCCACATTTATGAGGACGGGCATTACCTTAGCTACAGTTATAAAGGGAACGCCGTTATTCCGGTGACCATTCTGCCGGGCCTGAGCGTTGCCCTTGAATCCATTTTTTCAGAGACTCCAGCATAAAGCCCCGAATGTCTATGCCGTACACGGCCTGCATAATTTCGCCGTTCAGCGCTTCCTCAATTCCGCCCTGTGCGGCAAGCCTTCCTTCATTCATCAGCAGGGCCTCGTCTCCGAAGTGATGCACGAGATTGAGATCGTGAAACACGCCGATAAGTGTTTTATTGTTTTCCGTCACCCATGATTTTAGATACCGCAGCAGCTCTATCTGATTTTTGAGATCAAGGTGATTCGTCGGCTCGTCCAGCAGAATCACTTCAGGATTCTGGGCAAGGGCCTTCGCCAAAAAAACACGCTGCAGCTGGCCGCCTGAAAGTTCGTCAATCATCCGGTCTTTGATGTCCCATAAATCCAGCTTTTTGAGTGTGTCTTCGATAACCGCATGATCTTCGGCGGACAGGTTTTTCAGGAAGCCTTCGGCGTAGGCGTATCTTCCCAGCGAGACCGCTTCCCATATTGTGTAGGAAAAATACACCTGCGCGCTCTGCCCAAGGAGGGCGATTTTTTTTGCCAGCTCCTTTCTGGAAAAAGAAGACAGCTCCCGGCCTTCAAGCGTAACTTTCCCCCGGTAAGCGATGATGCGGGCAATCGACTTTAACAGGGTGCTTTTTCCGCAGCCGTTAGGCCCCAGGATGCAGAGGCTCTTCCCCCTTTGCGCAGTGAAGCTGATCCCATGTATCACATCGCCCGCGCCGTATCCGGCGGATAAATCCCGCACTTCAATCATGGCCCGCCCTCACGAAATCTTCCGCCGCTTAAAATAGATCCACGCGAAAAAGGGAGCGCCGATAAGGGCGGTTATCGCGCCTACCGGCAGTTCCGAGGGGGAGATAATGGTCCGGGCAACCAGGTCGGCGACTACCATCAGGGAGCCGCCGATGATGAAGGACATGGGCACCAGATACCGGTGCCCTGAGCCGACTATTTTCCGCGCCGCGTGCGGGGCGATAAGGTCCACAAAGCCGATAACGCCGCTTAACGAAACCGCCGCTCCGGACAGCACGGCGGCAAAAACCAGCAGGATTTTCCGCACGGTTCCGGCCTCCACACCGGCGGATTTTGCCTCTTCATCCCCAAAGGTAAGGAGGTCCATTTCCCTGGTGTAGTACATAACGCCCGCCGTACCGATGACAAAAAAAGGCAGGATCAGGCGGATGTAGAGCCAGCCCCGCATGGCGAAACTGCCCATCTGCCAGAGCGCTATCCGCTTGAGGTCTTCCGAAAAGAGCGCGCTCAGGGTGGTAAGCAAAGCGCCCACAAACAGGGAAAGCACCATGCCGCAGATAATGACCGTGTTATTCGACATGGACCTGTCTATTTTTGAGGAAAAGGCAACCACGGCGAAAACCGTGAGAAGGCCCAGCACAAAACCTGTCAGGGGCAGGGTAAAGGCGCTTACCAGCGGAAGCGAAAGCCCGCTTATGATGATTATCCCCGCGCCAAGGGCCGCGCCGGAGGAAACCCCCAGAATGTAGGGCGAGGCCAGCGGGTTCCGCAAAATCGACTGGGTTACCGCCCCGCTCATGGAAAGACAGCCCCCGGCGAGAAAGGCCAGCAGCGCCCTCGGCAGCCGCAGCAGCCAGACTATCGAAACATTTTTCGGATCAATGCCGCCGGCCAGTGGTACGCGAAACACTTTGTGCAGGATGATTACCAGCGTGTCGGCGGCGCTGATGCCGGAACTCCCCAGGGAAGAAGCCCCGCCGATGAGCGCCAGAGAAACCGCCAGTCCCAAAAGAAGCCGCTTATTGTTCCCCATAAATCTCCGGATATACGACATGGGCCATCTGCCGCAGGGCGAGGATTATGCGGGACGAGGGCCGCACCGACGAATTGGTGTCTATTTGATAAATGCGGTTATTGATAACCGCGTTAATATGATCAAAGCCGGGGCGGCTTTTCAACTCCCCAATGGGATCATCAATAAAATTAACATTGGTAAGGATCACATCGGGATTGCGGTCTATGATCGCCTCTGCGCCGGGGCTGACGATCCAGTCGTCGTTTCCAAAAATATTCTCCGCCCCAATAATGGAGATCATATCGTTGAGATAACTGTCCTTCCCAAAGGTGAATATTTCCGGCGCGGGGGATATTTCAAAATAAACGCTTTTCCGGTGTTCAAGGTCCCGCGCTGTCCGCGCTATTTCTTCAATCTGCGTCCGCATGGAATCGATCAGCTCCCGGCCCTTTTTCTGCGTCTGCAGCAGGTCCGCCACAAACGCAATGTCTTCGTAAATGTCGTTGATGCTTTTGCTCATGGAGATATACGCCACAGGAACGCCCATTTCCCGCAGCAGGCGGAAAGGGTCCTCGCCCGTACCGGTGGCGTTGTGGCCGTTGGCAAGGATCAGGTCAGGCTCCAGGCCCACAATCACCTCGGCGTCGGGATAGAAAAAGTCGAGGGTGGGAAGGCCGCCGGGCAGTCCCTCCACGTCAACGGACCAGCGGTCCACGGCGACCAGTTTATCCGCCATACCCAGGTCGACGATTATCTCGGTGTTGGAGGGCGCGGTCGATATGATCCGGTTGACGGGGCCCACCGTTACCTTTATGCCGGCCCGGTCAAGCAGTTCCCTGTCCCCGCTTTTCGCGCAGGCCGCGGTCATAATCAGGGCCGCAAGCAGCAAGAATCGTGTTTTCATACAATTTTTCATACAATGCTCCTAATATACTCTGCTTATAAAGACGCGCTCTTCCACACCGTGGATTTTGTTCAGCCACATGGCCAGCGCATAAAAATAACCCGCGTACAGGTTGGTAAAATCAAAAAGTATTTCATCAACAGCGTTGCCCTGCTGTTGGTAGCGGCTCAAAAGCCGCACAAGGATTTTGCACTTGCAGCGTATCAGGTGACTGTACGCCGCCTGCGCGCAGCCCTGGGGAACAAAAAAAGTAACCCCCCTGCCGTTAGGCGGCCTTTCCCGCGCGGCCTCCAGCAGCTCTGTTTTTACCCTAAGCCATTCCAGCTCTTCGGCGCTCACCATAACCCTGGTCCGCAGCGAAGGGTTAATGTGGTACATCAGCTCGTTAATCCCGCTTAAATCTTCCGCAAGATACGGGTCCGCGGCGTTATCCGTATCGTCCAGCAGGGAACGGAGCATGCCGATCATGCTGGCGATCTCGTCGGTCAGGAGTTCAAAATCGCATTTCAAGTCCCCGGCGTCGTCATACAAAAACGAATAAGCCAGATAGTTACTCATATAATCCTCCCTTTACAGAACAATGAACAACGGGAAGAATCTTTCCCTCATTCCCTGTTCATTATGTGCGCCTCTCCGCACAGCCTATGGGTCGTCATCCGCAAACAATACCCGCATTCCCAGCGTAAAGGTAGTCCCCGGCAGGGGATAGTCCGCGTATGATTCATACGACTTATTGAGAATATTCCGCAGCGTACCGTAGGCGGAAAGGTATTTCCCCAAGCGCTGGTTGACGGCGGCGTTGAGCAGGAACTGCGGCGGCAGCTCGCCGGTATTGGCCGTGTCGGAGTAGCGGAGGCTTTCATAGTGGCCGGAGATTAACAGGGACCCCGCGCCCCAGGGAATGTCCAGCGAGCCGCCGATGGTATGGACGGGCATGTAGGGAATACGCTTCTCCGAGTCCCAGGTGTATCCGTAGCTCAACAGATAACTCAGCATGTATTGATAGGAAAGCTGGGGGATGATCTTTCGCACCGGCCCGATGGACACGGGTATCTCAAAACGGAGCCTGCTGTCCGAACCGAAAAACACCGCCTCTCCCACGTTCCGGGGCTGCCAGACGCCGGCGGCGTCCACGGCCCAGTGGATCGAGTCGGCGGTCCACTGGGTAAAGAAAGAGCTTTCCAGGCGCGCCAGCTCCTTTACGCGGACGACTACGCCGATGTCGCCGCCCCAGCCGTCTTCGGGCTTGAGATTCGGGTCGCCGGAAAAGCCCCCTCCGGTCCAGAACAGGTCTTCAAAATCGGGGAACTTGAAGCTGCGGTAATAGTTGTTTTTAAGGGTGAAAAAGTCGGCGGGACTCCACGCAAAGCCCAGCTTGGGTATCGGCACGAGCGAATGGGTATCGGTAACGAACTTTACCGAAGGGATAAAAAGCGCCGCCCTGTGCGGGGCGTATTCGGCGGTCAGGTACAGGCCGCCGTCTCCCCGGCTGCGGATTCCCATGTCGGTGGAATCAAGATAGAAGAAGCGGTAGTCAAAGCCGCTCCGCAGGGTAAGCCGCCCGCCGCCGAACCAGGTCCAGCGGTTTATCAGCGAAACGCTCTGCTGGTCGTGCCGGGAAGACGCCCCGGCGGCCGGCTCGTAGGTCCGCTTGTTCACGTACCAGGTAAGGGAAGCCTCGGTGGCGAGGCTGTCGTGAAAGGCCCTCGGCGCGTCAAGCATAAGGTTTTGGCGGAAAGAGCTGTCGCCCTGCTTGCCGAAGTTGCTTGAAAAACCGGACGTGGGGATGTTCTTGTCCCCGTAGTACAGGCTGGTAGTGGAAAGCAGCCTGGTCATGCCCGCCGTCTCTCCGGCAAGGGAGAGGGAAGCGCCGGCGTCCCATATCTCGTTGTTGTCTTTGCGCCGGACATAGTCAAGGTAGTCGATAAAGAGGAAATGGTTGGCGGCGCGGTTAAAAAAGGCGTTGGCCGAAACGGAAACGCGCCCTCCCCAGGCGGCGGAAAAGGTAGTTTGCTGCGTATCCGCCAGGTCCTCCCAGTTGGGGCCGCCGGTTTTGCCGTTCCGTCCGCGGTATGCGCCCGGCAGGGTGGAGGTGTTGGAAAAGCCGGCGGTAACGCGCAGGCCCCGCCGCTGTTTCTTTACGGTAACAATGTTGATAACCCCGCCCAGCGCGCCGGACACGTTGTACTTGCTGTCCGAGCCGCCGTAGATGACCTCGATCTTCTCAATCTCGTTCAGGCCGATCTGGTTAATATCGAACTCCCCGTCCGTGGCGGAGTTGACCGGCACGCCGTCCACCAGGAAGGCGATGCGCTCGGAGTCAAAGCCCCGCAGGTTGACGCTGGCCTGGTTGCCGTAGCCGCCGTAGCGGGTTACGCCCAGGTCAAGCGTCTCCTGCAGCAGGCTTGCCAAATCCGCCGCGTTGTGCCGCTCAAT
>JAISYA010000187.1 GCA_031270205.1 Treponema sp. | reverse complement strand
ATTGGTTGCGGGAAAAAATCCGCTCATATGTCCGCAGCATTCCAGCCAGATTTTACGCAGAAACCAATCCAAATCCTCAAGCCCGGCGTTAAGCGCAATATCTAAAAGCAGCCAATACTGTTTATCGTAAGCGCCTTCAGCTTTTATTAACATGGCCTTTTCACCTTTTTGTGCGGCCAGATGCGCTTTCAAAACATGATTTTTCATCTTGATTTTTGTCAGCTCCTCGCCGCACAAAAAACAGTTTCCCTTTGTTTCCATTCTGGTCATTGTTCGCAAATCTCCCTTTGGCTATATATTATTGCATCCCTGACAATTTGTCAAGCGTTCGCGGTGCCTCTGTCGCGGAAAATGTTACCGAAAGCGCTCTTGCTTTTCCAGTAAAAATGCTGTATAAAAAAACCCGAAGGGTTGAAAACGGCAAAAAACAAAAACATACATGGAAAATTTGGAATTAAAGAACGCATGGTTTAATGAGTCCCGCGCGGCAAGCCGCGGGGTATTAAACCAGGCTTTCGAATAAAATATGGAAAGTGACGCCCGCTTTAACATTCTTAAAAATTTTTTCGGCTATACCGCATTCCGTTCCGGACAGGAAGCGGTGATTGACGCCGTTCTCGCGGGCAGGGACACGCTCGCGGTAATGCCCACCGGCGCGGGAAAATCCCTCTGCTATCAGATTCCCGCGCTGCTGCTGCCCGGAATGACGGTGGTCATTTCCCCGCTCATCTCGCTGATGAAGGATCAGGTGCAGGCCCTCAGGGAAGCGGGCTGTCAGGCAGCCTTTCTTAACAGTTCCCTCAGCGCCGCCGAATACGGCGGGATCATGGATCGGATTTTCCGGGGTGAGGTGAAGCTGCTTTACATCGCCCCTGAGCGTCTGCAAAAAACAGACGTCTCTTTTTTTGCAAACGGAGAAACGGTTCCGCTGGTGGTGATCGACGAGGCCCATTGCGTGTCACAGTGGGGCCATGACTTCAGGCCCGGTTATCTGCAAATCGCCGATTTTATCCGGAGTATAAAACCCCGGCCGGTTGCCGCGGCGTTTACCGCTACCGCCACTCCCGAAGTAAGGGAGGATATAGAGCGGCTTCTGAAACTGCGGGAGCCGTTTTCCATTATTACCGGCTTTGACCGGCCCAATCTTTATTTTGAAGTACAAAAACCACGCAACAGAAAACAGGCTTTGCTGGAATGCCTGGAAAAGCGAAAAGATTCAAGCGGCATTGTGTACTGCGCTACCCGTAAAGCCGTGGAAGAAGTACATGAACTGCTTGTCCGCGAGGGCTTTTCGGCGGTTCGTTACCACGCCGGGCTTGACGACGCCGAGCGGCGGGCAAATCAGGATGATTTTATCTATGACCGCAAAACGGTGATGGTGGCGACTAACGCTTTCGGCATGGGGATTGACAAGTCGAGCGTCGGTTTTGTGATTCACTACAATATGCCCAAAAACATCGAAAGCTATTACCAGGAAGCGGGCCGCGCCGGCAGGGACGGCTCTCCGGCGGATTGTATTCTTTTGTACAGCGGGCAGGATGTGCAGATTAACAAATACCTCATTACCCACAGTGAGGACGGTGAAACGGCAAATCCGGCTTTGCAGGCCCACAACCTGGAGCTGCTCAGGCAAATGACTTTTTACGCCACCGTGAACGGTTGTCTCCGGCAGCGCCTGCTTTCCTATTTCGGCGAACAGGCTCCCGCCTACTGCGGTCATTGTTCCAATTGCCTTACCGCCTTCAGGGAAATTGACATTACCCTTGAGGCCCGGAAGATCATTTCCTGCGTGTACCGGCTCAGACAGCGGGGCCGCAGTTTCGGCAAAACCATGATTATAGACATTCTCAGGGGCAGTAAGAACGAAAAAATCCGCCGTTTCGGCCTGGAGAATCTCAGTACCTGGGGGATTATGACGGAAACAAGCGCTCAAAGGATTCGGGCTATTCTCGATTTTCTTATTGAGGAGGGCTGTCTGATTCAGGAAGGCGATGAATATCCGGTGGTGGGGATGGGCAGGGCGGAAGATGTGCTCAGGGAAGAACGGCGCCTGATGATGAAACTGCCTGAAGAACGCAAAGAGTCAAAACCGGTAGACTTGAACGCCGGCGCGCGCGCGACTCAAGCTGTGTCCGGGCCGGCATCCTTTGACAACGCCCTTTTTGCAAAACTTCGTGAACTGCGGAAGGAACTTGCCGAAAAAGAAGGCGTTCCCGCCTATATTGTGTTTTCAGACGCCAGCCTTCGGGATATATGCCGCAAGAAGCCCGTTTCCCTCATCCGGTTTGCCGCCGTTCACGGGGCGGGTTCGGTTAAACTTGAAAAATACGGAGAGGCGTTTGTTGACTGTATCAGGGAGCATGCGGGGGATAAAACGTAAAGGAACCGCCCATAATGCACCACGGCGGTACATTGGGTGTACTCTTTGTTTTGAAGAACATCGCGGCGGCGCATGCGGCCGGAACGTCTGCGGCATCGCACACCGTGCGCTATTGAACAGCCCAAAGCCTTCAGGTAAAATTAAAGAATGGCTGATTTTATCTGTCCGCAATGCCAAACCTCCTTTCCCGGCGCGGTTTTTGAGCGCAAACTCTGGGTCTGCGATCACTGCGGCTACCACAGCCGGCTTAACTGGCGGCAGCGGCTCAGTATTACCGCGGATGAGGGCAGTTTTGTTGAGTTTGACGCAG
>JAISYA010000183.1 GCA_031270205.1 Treponema sp. | reverse complement strand
AGACGCCGACGAGGTGATTTTTCAGCCCATGGAAATTGCGCCGAATTTCAAAATCGCCTTTATTATCAAGGACAATACCATTATCGAGCTGGATCAAAACACGGCTTCCTAGGAGCCTGCTGCGCTTGTGGATTTTTTTGCAATTTTTCAGGAAAAACGCGAAAAAATCCACCATTAAGGGGATCCTTGCTGTTAAGACAGCGCTGTCTTAGCAGTGCTGCTAAGGCAGCTTGCGGTTTACAGGGTAAAAAATCGCCAAGAGCGATTTTTGGGGATTAGAATACGCGAAGCGTAACAAACTGCTGATGAGCCTGGGTTAATCCGATACGGGATTTTGCGAATTTGTCCGTCGCGGTCCCGCAGGCTTTAATTAAAGTTTATGCCAGGGAGGTTTTATGGCAAAGATGATGAAAGCGGCTCTTTTGATGGGGCCGGGAAAAATCGAGATGGGTGAACTGCCGGTACCCGAATACGGCGACAATGACGTTCTGGTGCGGGTCAAGCATGTCGGTGTCTGCGGCGCCGATTTGGAATTCTTCAAGAGCGGCCGTATCGGCGCGTGGGTACTGGAGTTTCCCCATGTGCTGGGCCACGAGCCGGCGGGCATTGTGGAGGCCGTGGGCAAAAACGTTACCCGCCTAAAGCCCGGAGACATGGTGGCGGTAGAGCCGGGGAAAGCCTGTTTTACCTGCCCCACCTGTTTGTCCGGCCGTTACAACATGTGCCCCGAAATGGTCTTTATGTCCGTACCGGGCTGCAAAGGCGCGTTCAAGGAATTCCTCGCCTGGCCGTCCAATCTGGTTTTCAAGGTTGCCCCCGGCACGGACACTGCCGACGCCTGTCTTGCCGAGCCTCTGGCGGTCGGCATTCATTCGGTATCGCAGAGCGGAATCAAATTCGGCCAAAGCGCGGCGGTTTTGGGCGGCGGCTGCATCGGCCTCTGCGTAGCCCAGGTGCTGAAAGCCCAGGGGATTACCGAGGTTTACCTTACCGATCACAACAAGGTCCGTCTGGAAAAGGCAAAGGCGCTGGGGATCAATCAAATCTTCAACGATCATGACGGAGACGTGGTTGCCCAAATTAAAAAACTGTCCGGCGGCGGAGTTGACCGGGTTTTTGAATGTACCGGTTCGCAAAAGGCCGTTACCCAGAGCCTTGAACTGCTCAACCGCAACGGCATAATGGTGGTTATCGGAATGTTCGGCGAGCCGACCCAGGCGGTGGACTTAAACGGTCTCTTGATGAAAGAGGCAAGCATCGTCACCAGTTTCCGCTATTGCCACAATTATCCCGCGGCGTTGTCCGCCATCAGTTCCGGCGCGATCAAAGTACGGGACATGGTTTCCCACCGCTTCAAACTGGACCAGCTTCAGGAAGCCCTTACGACCAACATTCAAAACAAAAAAGAAGTAACGAAAATCGTTATCGAGATTTAAGATCTGATCGAGCGGGAGGCTGCCCATTCGGGCAGCCCCTGCCCACAACCTGGTTTCTTTGTTATGCGCGCCGCTGTTCCCCCCGGAGAGGCAATCGTGAATTGCGGATGGAAGTGTCGCAGAGGAATTGACGCGATCGGCCCGCCTGATTTATACTTCCCTGTATACGGGAAGTGGGATAGTGGCTAATCCGCCTGGTTCGGGACCAGGAAATCGGGGGTTCAAATCCCCCCTTCCCGATAGCCTTGCGGCGGCCCCGCTTAAGTAAACAGGGTGTCCTTCGCCCCGCCTTTGGGAATTGCGCTGCATCTTCACTAAGAGTCAGTGTGGTCCGCGGAGGCTCGTTCCATTAGAAAAAGTGTCAAAATGACACACTTTTCGGCCGTTTTTGAAAAAACGGGTCATTTTGGGACAATGAGAGCTAAGAGGCTGAAAATTCAATGATTGCATACAGCTTTTCCGGTTTGTTGTTTGTTTTTACGGGGAAAATTCCGGCTTTCGGAAGGTTTTTACCCCCCGTTTTTGCCTTATAACACTATAACATAAAAAAAAATCGAGTTTCCAATGAAAGTTCTGTAAATTTCATTATGATGGCACGCTTCTTGCTAATAAATAGACAAAGACCTAAGGAGGCTTGAATGTCCGCGACGAAAGAAAGAAGAGCGAAGAAGACGGTTAAAACCAGTTCCGACGACAATATCCTCGCAATGTATCTCCGTGAAATCAGCCGTATTCCCCTGTTAAGCAAAGAAGAAGAAGACGAGATTGTCCTGGCCGCGGCCACAGGCAATAAGACGGCCCGCGAAAAGCTGGTAAACAGCAACCTGCGTTTTGTGGTCAATGTGGCGAAAAAGTACCAGAACCGGGGGCTTTCCCTGATGGACCTGATCGGCGAAGGCAATATCGGCCTTATGACGGCGCTGAACCACTTTGACGGAAGCCGGGGATACCGCTTCATATCCTACGCGGTATGGTGGATCAGGCAGACGATACTCAAGGCGCTCAACGAAAAAGCCAGAATGATCCGCCTGCCCCAGAACCGGGCCAACGAGCTGCTTCAGATTGAAAGGGCCAGAGAAGTGGTACGGGAACAGCCGGGCGAGAAAAGTGAAATACAGGAAATCGCCGAGTTCCTCGATATGGACGAAGGACTTGTGGGCGAACTGCTCAACATATCCAGAGAAATGGTTTCCCTTGAAGTACCTGTGTATGTGGACAGGGACTCTTCGGTACTGGGCGATTTTATCGAAGACAAACTCTACATTACACCGGATCAAAACGCCGTGCGGGGAGTTATGAGGGACGATATCGAAAGCATTCTGGATACCCTCGACAAAAAAGAAGCGGACATTATCCGTTTCCGCTACGGTCTTGGCAGCCGCCCGGCCATGTCCTTAAGGGAAATCGGGGACCGCTTTAATCTGACCAAAGAGCGCATCCGCCAGATAGAGAAGAAAGCCCTGCTCCGCCTGCAGCATCCCTCCCGCGTAAACCGCCTCGCCGCCTATGTCGCGTAGCAACTGAAGAACGGGGAAGGGAAGAAAAACCACAAAGGTACATTACCGAAGAAAGATGAAGAGCCGCCGCGGAGCAGAGCTTCGCGGCGGCTCGTTTCAACGGGGAATATCGGGGCTGTTCTCAAAAACCATGTTCATATAGCTGTCCCGCCGGGAGAGCCTGCGGTCTTTTATGGTATGTTGTGCCGCCGCGCCCGTTTGCGCGCCTAAAAAAACCGGCCGCCCACGAATGGGCGGCCGGCTTAATTCACCCGGCCTGTCCGGCGCCGGCGCTACTGAGCATTGAAGTCGTAGGGGTCGTGCTCCTTGTTCCTGAGCGGCGGATATTTACGGTTGAAGGCCGGACTGTCTTCGGCGTCGGTGGCGAACCTGATGCCGATGCTCGGAGTGTTCCAGTAGCTGTCGTAGAATATCGGCACAACCTTCGCTCCGTTTCGGGTCACGTCCGGCAGTTGCTCAAGGTCCACAAAGAAGAAGAAGTTTTTGTCAATTGCTGTGGGATTAAACGTACCGTCGGTGGCTCCCCTGTTCTTGTCTCCTTCCATGAAGAAAATGAAGTACTCGTCGTCTTTCCCGCCTTCCGTGAAAGGAACGGTAATATCAATGAACACCTCTTTTGAGGTTCCGACACCCGAATCAAGCTTTTTACTGGAACCCCCGCTGCTGTAGCCGAGTTTGGCTGTGTGGTATGTGATACCCGGACCGGCGGGGAACCTCTTTTCGAATTTGGACTTGCTGCCGATCTGGTTGGCTTCCGTCGCCCATGGAATCCCTGTCTGCCCCGTCTGCCAGAGCGGCGTCCTACTACTACCATAGGCGGTGGAATGATCATTGCCGGTGTATGCCGAAGTGTCCGAATCCGTCACCAGAGACCCCTGCCAGGTGTTCCTGTGGACGAACACTATTGAGGCTAGGGTGTCTTTACCGCCGGCCCTGATGAACCTGAGTGTCCTGGCCGTACTCGAGGACGGCATATCATCAACATCGGCGTCGGTGATCGTAATCGTCTGATTGGTGTCGTAGAGGCTTCCCACCGATTTCACCACAATCGCCGTCTGGGCGCCGTTGGTGATCCCTATTGAGGCGCTGAACGAACTGCCCGTCTTGATAGGCATGCTGATGGAGCTGTTTACCCTGAAACCGGCCGTACCGCCCGAAGGCACATTCCCCTGCGGGTTCCAGT
>JAISYA010000160.1 GCA_031270205.1 Treponema sp. | reverse complement strand
CCGTCAACGACCTCAGGCCCCCGCGTGAAACGCCACATCTCGTAATGATTGGCCAGGGACAGAATAAAAAAATAAGCCGCGGCGCATCCCAGCGCGGGATAATAAAAGGGGCTTAACAGCTCAGCAAGATAAGTAAACATAACGCTCCTCGTTTTGTGTAGTGTGAGGCTTTCCCAAAACTTCAGTTTTGGGAAAGCAGCCTTGAAATTCGCAGTTTTGCAAGGCTGAAAGCCTGAAAAACTGCAAGAGCCTGGCCCAAAACCGTGCGCGTTAGCGCACAGTCAATTAGTTTTGGGACAGGCTCGTGTTTGTCCTGCGCTACAGCAGGCTTCGCGCATATTTGTTGCTCGGGTATACTTCCAGGGCTTTTTGCAGCCAGGACCGTGCCTCCTCATTTTTTTTCTGCCGCGTATAGGCGTAGCCGATGGCCAAATACACATTAAAGCGGTCGTCTTTTTCCATGTCGCCTTCGGTGAGTATGGCGGTCATCATCTCGATGCCTTTGCGGTAATTGTGAAAAGGCGCGGGCGCGAACACCCAGCGGGCGGCGATGAGGTACTGGGCGGCGGCGTTCCGGCTGTTAAGGGCCAGGGCGCTTTTCGCGTGTTTTTCCACCTTAAGCCCGTTCGCCATGGCGTAGGAGGCGGACCGCACCGCGCAGGTCTGGGAAAGGTTCTCCGCCAGCATCTGCCAGGCGTCCGCTCCCCCTCCTTCTTCCAGGGCCTTTTCCGCCCAGTTCATGCCCTCCCCGTAGCGGGCCGCCGCTTCTTCCTTCCGCTCCTCGTACTGATAGGCCCGGCCCATCATGTATTCGCAGCGGGAAAGCGCGACATACAGGGCCGCCCCGGAAAGGCTTTCCCGCGCCCGTTCTTCGGTCCGGCGGAAAAGGGGCGCTATGTCATCCGCCCTCAGCTTCTGTTCGTACACCGCGTCCCGCAGCGGGATAAACCAGTCCTGCGGATTTTCCCCGTACAGGCCGGCGGCGGGAATAAGTAACACCAACGCAAGCAAACAACGCATACTGATTATGGTATAGTTTTTTTCCTCAAATTTCCATAGGGAAAACAAAAAGGTCCACAGATTGAGATTTCGCACGATTTTTCACCATAACCGCCGTTTCACTAAAGCGCCTCACATCCCCGCGTCATATAAGTAGTATGAAAACTTGCCGAAGGGCAGGGAACAGTGTATATTTACGACAGGAGTGTAAAGATGGAAGCCGTACAGACCGTACCGGAGTGGAAAGCCACAGCCGATGAAATTTGGGCTATGATGAGAGAAACCGACCGGCGGATGAAAGAGACCGACCGGCGAATAGAAGCGAATGCCCGGCTGCATGAAGAAACAGCGCAAGAGTTAAAAGAGACCGACCGGCAGATGAGAGAAAGCAGCCGCCGGCTCGACCAACAGCTTGGAAACCTCGGAAAACAGTTCGGAGAACTCGGCAACCGTTTCGGCGAAATGGTTGAATACATGATCGTGCCAAACCTCGTGGAGAAATTCCGTGAATTGGGCTTTGAAGTTGAAAAAGCCCATCGAGATGTGGTAGTCGCCGACAAGACGCGCCGGATATTCACCGAAGTTGACGTGCTTCTGGAAAACGGCGACAAGGTAATAATTGTTGAAATCAAGAACAAGCCCAGCATTGGCGATATAAACGACCACATTGAGCGTATGGAAAAACTGCGTAAGGACATTGGACTTCACCACGACCAGCGGAAATACAGGGGCGCCATTGCGGGTGTGGTTTTTGGCGAGAATGAAAAAACGTATGCCTTAAAGCAGGGGTTTTATGTGATAGAGCCGTCGGGGGAGACGTTTAATATTATAGAGCCAAAGGGCGGCTATCACCCGCGTGAATGGTAATTGCGCCGGGACGCGCGCCATATAAGTGGTATGAAAACTTGCCTGGGGCAAGGAACAGTGTATATTTACGACAGGAGTGTAAAGATGGAAGCCGTACAGACCGTACCGGAGTGGAAAGCCACAGCCGATGAAATTTGGGCTATGATGAAAGAGACCGACCGGCGGATGAAAGAGACCGACCGGCAGATGAGAGAAAGCGGCAGCCGGCTCGACCAACAGCTCGGAAATCTCGGCAAACAGCTTGGAAAACTCGGCAACCGTTTCGGCGAAATGGTTGAATACATGATCGTGCCAAACCTCGTGGAGAAATTCCGTGAATTGGGCTTTGAAGTTGAAAGAACCAGCCGCGATATGGTAATTGCCAGCAAAACGCGCCGGATATTCACCGAAGTTGACGTGCTTCTGGAAAACGGCGACAAGGTAATAATTGTTGAGATCAAGAACAAGCCCAGCATTGGCGATATAAACGACCACATTGAGCGTATGGAAAAACTGCGTAAAGACGCGGACTTTCACCACGACCAGCGGAAATACCGGGGCGCCATTGCGGGTGTGGTTTTTGGCGAGAGCGAAAAAACGTATGCCTTAAAGCAGGGCTTTTATGTGATAGAGCCGTCGGGGGAGACGTTTACTATTATAGAGCCAAAGGGCGGCTATCACCCGCGTGAATGGTAATTGCGCCGGGGCTTGTCAAGGAAAAATTTACCACCTTTGCTCCTTGCTCACTGCTCTTTCCTCCCCGCTCCCCGCTCTTTGAATCACTCGCTACAGCACGCTCACCGGATCAACGTCCACTTCAAGATGCACCCTGCTGTCGCGGCCCTTGTCGTAGCGGGAAAGGAGCGCTCCGGCGGCGGCGTGGAGCGCGCCCATTTGGGGGCCGCGCAGGATAAGGTGGCGGCGGTGGCTGCCCGCGATGATGTTGAGGGGGCATTCCGCGGGGCCGAGCATGTCCGCCCCCGGCGGGAGGGGGAGCGCGAGGGAGGCAAGGCGCTTAATGGCCTCGTCGGCGCGGCGCGCGTCTTTGGAGCGGACGGTAAAGCGGATAAGGCGGCTGTAGGGGGGAAAATTGAGCTCCCGCCGCTGGGCCAGTTCGGACGCGAAGAAGCCTTCGACATCCAGGGCGCAGGAGCGGGTGATTACCGGGTCGCCCATGCGGAGGGTCTGCACGATTACTTTGCCGTCGGGGAAGTAGCGCCCGGCGCGCCCGGCTACCTGCACAATCAGGGAGAACGTACGCTCCGCGGCGCGGAAATCCGGCAATTGCAGGCCGGTGTCGGCGAGGATAACCCCCACCAGGCGCACGCCGGGGAAGTTAAGGCCCTTGGCGACCATCTGCGTACCGAGGAGTATGTCCACCTTGCCGGACCTGAACATATCAAGCGTTTCGGCAAGGCCGCCTTTTTTGCCCGTGGTGTCGGCGTCGGCCCGCATGACCCGCAGTTCAGGAAAAGTCCGCCGCACCTCTTCCTCGATCATCTCCGTGCCGAAACCCCGGTAGCCGGCCTGCAGGGAGCCGCACTGGGGGCAGGCTTCGGGGGGCGGCTCCGAATAGCCGCAGTAGTGGCACAGGGCGCGGCCCCGGCTTTTGTGCCAGGTGAGGGACACCGAGCAGTGGCGGCAGGTCTGTTCATAGCCGCAGGAAGGGCAGTGGTAAAAATGGGCAAAGCCGCGGCGGTTCAGAAAGAGGATGCTCTGCCTGCCCGCGCGGGCGGCGGAGATGATTTCTTCCTTGAGTTCCCTGGTAAGGCAGCCGTCGGTCCGGGCAAGGTTTACCGCTTTTATCTGCGGCATCGCGCCGCCTGAAAGACGGCGGGAAAGGTCCAGCCGCCTGATTGCCCCGTCGGCCATGAGTTTCCAGGCTTCCGCGGACGGCGTGGCCGAACCCATTACGAGCAGCGCCCCCTCGACGGCGCATCTTCTGACGGCCGTCTGCCGGGCGTGGTAGCGGGGGGTACTGCCCGATTTGTAGGAGCCGTCGTGTTCCTCGTCGATGATGACCAGGCCCAGGTCCCGCACCGGCGCGAATACCGCGCTGCGCGGCCCTACCACGATCCGCACCTCCCCCCGGCGGATACGCACCCACTCGGCGAGGCGCGCGCTCGGCGTCATGCCCGAATGGAGCGTTGCCGCCGCGCCGCCGAAGCGTTTGCCGATTACGTCGGCGGTCTGGTGGGTAAGGGAGATTTCCGGCACAAGGTAGATCACCGACTTGCCCGCCTTGAGCGTACTTTCCGCCGAGCGTAAAAACACCTCGGTTTTGCCCGATCCGGTAATGCCGTACAGGTAGAACATCGCCGGCGCCCCGGCGGATTGTACCGCGCCGGAGGCGGCTTTTTCCGCGCGGCGCGGCGGAGCGGGAACGCCGGCGCATATCGCGTCCAGGGCCGCCTGCTGTTCCCCGGAAAGATCGAGGGGGGCGGCGGCAAGGTCTTCGCTGTCCGCCGGCAGCGCGGGGTAGGAAATCATGCGCCTGCCTGAGGGGATCATCGCCGCCAGCGCCTGGCCGGTTCCGCAGAGGTAGTAGGCCGCCATCCAGCGGGCGATGCCGATGTCGCGGCTGTCGAACACCGGCTCTTTGTCCACCACGCGGCGAATGGTTTTAACGGCGGCTTCGGCCACGCCCTCCGGCGGGCTTTCCCGTTCCGCGACAATGTAGCCCAGGGCGTCCCGCCTTCCCCGGCCAAAGGGAACCATGACCCGCTTGCCGACAGCGGCTTCGGTTTTTGCGCCGGTCCGTTCATCCGCGCGGTAGGTAAACATCTGATCCGCGGGAATGTCGAAAACCAGGTCAAAATAAGCGGCGGCCAATCAGCTTTCCCCGCCCGCCGGATCTTCGGTTATCGCCGCCCGCAGCATTTTGAGGTCTTCCCAGGCGGGCCGCTTGAGATCCTCGTTCCGTAACAGGGCGCTTGGGTGGTAGGTAGCAAGCAGGGGGACGGCCATATCCGCGACACGCAATTCGGCGAATTGGCCCCGCAGTTTGCCGATGGGGGCCTCCGTTTCAAGCAGGGTCTGGGCGGCGATTCTTCCCGCGCAGAGAATGTACTTTGGCCGCAGTATCCGTATCTGGCGCTTCAGAAAAGCCAGGCAGGCGGCCCGTTCCTCCGGCAGGGGGTCGCGGTTTTCCGGCGGGCGGCACTTTACGACATTGGCGATGAAGCAGTTCGTGTCGCGGGAAAGGCCGATAGAATGCAGCATCTTGTCGAGGAGCTGCCCCGCCCTTCCCACAAAGGGACGGCCCGCGGCGTCTTCGTCCGCTCCCGGCCCTTCGCCGATTACCATAACCAGGGGACGCCCCGCCCCTTCGCCGGGAACGGCGTTATTTCTGGTTTCGCCCAGCGGGCAGGCGGTACAGGAATGAACCCCGGCGGCGATTTGCTCAAGGCTGTCTTTAACGGGGGCGGCCTCCGCCGTGGGGGCGGCGGCCGCGCTTTCCTCCGCCGCTATCGGGGCGGCCGCCGCGCTTTCCCCCGGCGGAATATCGTCGCTGAACTGATAGGCCCGCTCCCCGCTGCGGTAATTATCCCGCAGCGAGTCAACGGCAATATCCAAAAAGCGGGCTACTGTGGTTTTTTCTTCCGCGGTCAAATTATCCCCCGCCTCTGCGCTTCCTCTGCGTCTGTTGTGCGCCCGCGCCCTCTGTTCCGCATCCCCTTTCCCCCGGGGAAGCGCCATTCCGGGCTGCCGCCCCTTGTCTTACGGAGTTTGCGAAACGCCGCCTTCCCCGACTCGCTGTATCTCGCTGATAAATTCATCCAGATTTTCAAAATGCCGGTACACCGAGGCAAAGCGGATATACGCCACTTTGTCGATGCCCCCCAGGCGCCCCAGCACCAGATCGCCTATGACGGAACTGTCAATTTCCCTTGAGCCTTTGCTGATAATGGCGGAAGCGTCCTCAATCTCGTTGACCAGGCTTTCAATCTGCATCCGAGACACAGGCCGCTTTTCCAAAGCCCGCTCTATCCCCCGCTCAAGTTTGTCCCGGTCAAAGGGATCGCGGCGGCCGTCTCGCTTGACCACCATAAACTGTTTGTCTTCAAGCCGCTCGTAGCTCGTAAAGCGGTAGCCGCAGCTTACACATTCCCTGCGGCGGCGCATTGCCTCCCCGTTGGCGAGCGTGCGGGTTTCCATCACCTTGTCTTCAACAGCGCCGCAATGGGGGCATCGCATTCCCGTCTCCTCCACCTTATAAAACGTCCCCTGCACTATAGCGCGCCGCGTATTGTCCGGCAAGTACCCGTTTTCTCAAAAATACCGGACAGCGTCCCGCTATTTCGCCTTCCCGATACCTTCCGCCACCCAGGCAATAATTACCGCGAGCCGTTTGCGGATGGCCGAAGGTATATCGATTCTTGCGGCCGCAAAGTCCGAAACATCAACGCCGGCCAGACCGTATATTAAAACGCCTTCGGCAACCGGCTCAAAATAGAGCTGGACGGTAAATTGTTCCTCTTTAATAACCGGCACAAAAAGGTAGGTTACATTTTTATAGTTTGATAAACAGTAGCGTATGCCGTAATTATCCGCGGCCATCTCTCCCCGGTAATAGGTGTTTCCAAAATTGGCATCCTTGAGTCTGATAAAAACCGTTTCCGCCCGGGGAACAGCGGAAGCCGGGCGCGGGTCGGGAACCGGCGTGTTTTTTTTAGCGCTTTCCAGACGGGTAGCGTCCTCAAAAAGCGGCACCTGTTTGCCGCGGGTTTCGGAAAAGTACGGCCTGCCCTTGAGCAGGCGGATATTGCCCAGCGCGTTGTACACGTCAAGCAGGGTAAC
>JAISYA010000131.1 GCA_031270205.1 Treponema sp. | reverse complement strand
ATTACACCACGGAAAAAACGTTTGTCATAAAAATATATGCAAGCCTTTTGATTGTTTCTATATTGCTTTATCCTCATCGAAGGGCTGTTTGTATGCCAATAAAATGTTTTTATGCCTTCTCTTTTAACCGGCGGTAACATTGCCTTTGTATTTGGATAACCGTGTTCATCTACAGAACTTATAAAACTAACGCCCTGCTTTTCAATTAAGTTCCCAATTTTTTCTACCGGATTTTTCATCATTTTCAAGTACCTCCATTTACCGAATAATGTTTTCCATTATTCTATTTCTTTATAATACCTCATACAAAATATTTTTGTCAGTCCCTTTTTTGATATTTTTTCATTTTATGTACATTTTTTGGGACTATTATTCATTAATATTTCCAACAAATTTCAGCCCAAATTGCACATAACTTCCTGTAAGCGTTGCGTCCTTTGAGCCGCGGCAAGCCTGGCAAGCGCAGCTTGCGGGGTAAAACCGGACTTTCGAATCCGGCGCCCTTAAACTACAGCGATCCCGCAATAGCATCCACAAATTCCCATGAATTGAGAATATGCGAAGGAGCGGGGCTGGCGAGCCTGGCGAGGTCGCCGGTCATCTTTCCCTCTTCCATGGTTTTGAGTGTCGCCGCCTCAATTTTTTTCGCAAACGCCGCCAGCTCCGGCGTGTCGTCTAACCCGGCCCGCTTGGCCAGCGCGCCGGTCCAGGCGAATATCAGCGCCACGGGGTTGGTGCTGGTTTTTTCGCCCTTCTGCCAGCGGTAGTAATGCTGCTGTACTGTGCCGTGGGCGGCTTCGTATTCCAGCGCCCCTGAGGGGGAGACCAGCACGCTGGTCATCATCGCCACGCTTCCCGCCGCGCTGGCAATAAGATCGCTCATCACATCGCCGTCGTAGTTTTTGCAGGCCCAGAGAAAGCCGCCTTCGCTCTTGACCAGCCGGGACGCGGCGTCGTCGATCAGCTTGTAGAAATACGTTACCCCCGCGGCGGCGCATCGCTCCTTAAACTCGCTTTCATACACCTGGGCAAAAAGTTCCTTGAAGCGGCCGTCGTATACCTTGGAGATTGTGTCTTTTACGGCGAACCAGACCGGCAGCTTTTCGCCGATGGCGTACAGAAAACAGGAACGGGCAAAGCTCTTGATCGATTCGTCAAGGTTGTGAATCCCCTGCACGATCCCGCCGCCCTTCATGTCCGCCACGGTAATCCGCTGTTCCGCCGAACCGTCGGCGGGCGTGTAAACCATCTCGACTTTTCCCGGTCCGGGAATGCGCATCTCCGCGGCCTTGTACTGGTCGCCGTAGGCGTGCCTGCCGATCACGATGGGCTTTTTCCAGGTTGACACTGTGGGCTTCACGCAGGACACCGTGATGGGCCTGCGGAACACCGTGCCGTCAAGAATCGCCCTGATGGTTCCGTTGGGGCTGGGAAACAGATTTTTCAGGCCGTATTCGGTCTTGCGCGCGGCATTGCTGGTGATGGTGGCGCATTTCACCCCCACTCCCAGGCGCTTGATGGCCTCCGCCGCCCGGACCGTCACCCCATCGCCGGTGGCTTCCCGGTTCAGCAGTCCCAGGTCGTAATACTCGGTTTTAAGATCGATGTACGGCAGCAGCAATTTTTCTTTTATGAGTTTCCATAGAACCTTGGTCATCTCATCCCCGTCAATCTCGGCAATCGGGTTTTTCATGGGAATTAGGTTTGCCATTGCGCCTCCCTTGGTAAAAAAATGCATTTTTCACCACAAGTCTAATATACTATAAAAGGGAAGTATTAAAGAAGGGGGAATTGTCTGAAAGTCCAAAATGTGCCATACTCGGTAAAGGTATGAATAAAGTCCTCAAAGAAAAAATAATGGAAGCGTTCTCGTCGGTGCTCCCCATTACCGCCATTGTGCTGATAGCCAGCGTGGTATTGGCGCCCATGCCGTCGGGTACGGTCCTGATGTTTTTGGTGGGGGCGGCGCTTCTGATTATCGGAATGGGCTTTTTTACGCTGGGGGCGGACATGGCGATGATGCCCATGGGCGAAGGCATCGGCATCCAGCTTACCAAAAGTTCGAAACTGGCGCTGATGCTCCTGGTTAGCTTTGTGATGGGGATAATTATTACGATTGCCGAGCCGGACTTGCAGGTTCTGGCAAGGCAGGTTCCCTCCATCCCGCCTATGGACCTGATCCTCATTGTCGCGCTGGGCGTGGGGCTGTTTCTGGCCCTCGCTATCCTGCGGATACTCCTCAAAATACGGCTTTCGGCGCTGCTCGTCATTTTCTATGCGGTGACTTTCGCCGTGGCCTGGTTCGCCCCCAATACCTTCATTCCCGTTGCCTTTGATTCGGGCGGGGTGACCACCGGCCCCATCACGGTGCCTTTCATCCTGGCAATGGGCATCGGCGTGGCATCGATCCGCAGCGACAAGAATTCCCAAGAAGACAGTTTCGGTCTCGTGTCCCTGTGCAGCATAGGACCGATTCTCGCGGTGCTCCTCCTGGGGATTTTCTACAAACCCGGCCCGGCGGCGGTGGAATCCTCTGTGGTGCACGAAGCCGCGACTTCCCGCGACGTGGTAAGATTTTTTGCCCTGGAACTGCCCCATTACCTTGAAGACGTGCTCAAGGCGCTGGCGGCCATCGTGGTTTTCTTCGCTGTGTTTCAGCTTATTTCCCGCCGCTATAAAAAACACCAGATCGCCCGTATCGCGGTGGGCTTCCTCTACACCCTGATCGGCCTCGTGGTTTTTTTGACCGGGGTGAACGTGGGCTTTATTCCGGTGGGACATCTTTTGGGTACCCAACTGGCCGCTTCGTCGTTCAAATGGGTGCTGGTTCCGTTCGGGATGCTCGTCGGCTACTTTATCGTGGCGGCGGAGCCAGCGGTCCACGTGCTCAACAAGCAGGTTGAGGAAATTTCTTCAGGGGCCATCACCCAAAAAATGATGACAAGGGGGCTTTCCATCGGCATGGCCGCGGCCCTGGGAATCACCATGACGAGAATCCTTCTGGGCATCCCCATCATGTGGGTTTTGATCCCCGGCTATACCTTCGCTCTTGTACTCACTTTTTTTGTGCCGCGCATTTTTACCGGCATCGCCTTTGACTCAGGCGGCGTGTGTTCCGGCCCCATGACATCAACCTTCCTCCTGCCCCTGGCCATGGGAACCTGCGAAGGGGCGGGGCGGGACCTGATGATCGATGCCTTCGGCATCGTGGCCATTGTGGCCATGACGCCCCTCATCGTTATTCAGATGATGGGCCTTCTGTACCTCTTTAGAACCAGAGAGGCCGCGGCCCTGGCCGAAGAGCGGGCAGCCGCTATCAGCGCCTCGGCGGGCGAGATTGTTGACTGGGGCGAGATAACCGTTTTCGGGGGAGAGGCTCATGGCTAAAGAAACAAAGTCTCTGTTCTCAAGGCTGTTTGCGAAGCTGCCGGTTAAACTGCCCGGCGCGCATCAGGACGCGGCGCCGGAAACCAGGCCCGTTGTACCGGAACTTACGTTAATTTTCTTTATCGTTGACTGGAACCGGACAAAAGTCATTTCCGGCGTATTTGAGGAAGAAAAAGTCCGCTTTCACTTTATCTCAAAAGGCAAAGGCACGGCAAGCTCGGAAATCCTGGATTTGCTGGGCATCGGGGCCAGCGACAAGGCGGTAATAATGTGTCTGGAACAGACGGTAATGGCGCCGGTTTTATTGAAGGAAGTGCGGAAAAAACTCGGCTTCCACAGTCCGGGCGCGGGAATTGCCTTTACCGTCCCCCTTTCGGGGATCAACAGTCCGATATTGCGGGTTTTTAAGCAAAGCATCCATAAAAACGAAAAGCTCGCCGAAGAAATAGGCAAAGGAGCAGCCATGGCAGGCGAATACAGCCACGATTTGATTATTGCGGTGGTAAATCAGGGTTACAGCGACGAATTGATGAACACCGCCAGGGAAGCGGGGGCGTCGGGCGGCACGGTACTGAACGCCCGCAGCCAGGCCCATGAGGGTTCGGTTAAATTTTTCGGCGTTTCGGTGCAGGATGAAAGGGAAGTGATCATCATCCTGACGAACCAGGAAAAAAAGGTCCCCATCATGCGGGCGATCTGCGAAGCCCACGGCCTCAACAGCAAGGCCGAAGGGATCGTTTTTTCCCTGCCGGTAGACACCGTAATGGGCCTGAGTTTTGAGTAGCGCATATTCAGCTATTGGTGTTATACTATAAGCGGATGATTTCAAGGAGGAGGAATGATGAAAAGGTTTTTTGGGACTTTAGCGATTCTGTTGTTGGCTGTACTGATCCTGTCGTGCGCAAGCAAACCGAAGGCCGCTGAGTCGGAAAGAACGGCGGCAGCCGGGCCGGAGTCCCCGGCGGCCAGGCCGGCGCCCGCGGCAAGCGGGTCGGAACCTGTGGAAGACTGGCCGCCGCCGGAAGAAGTGCCGGAGGATGACCCCTTTTCGCTTTTCTGGCCGACGGAAGAATATCCGTATGAGTATGAAGAACCCGCCGGGGACATCATTCTTGAGGGGGCGCAAACCCATCTTGTGGTTTGGGGCGACAACCTCGCGAAAGTCGCCAGAACCTATTACGGCCGTGAAAACGGGTACTATTTCCCGCTGATTATGCTCGCCTCGCGGGACGTGATCTCAAGCCCGGACGCAATTACCCCCCAAACGCAGCTCACCATCCCCGATCTGCAGCGGAACCTGGACAATCCCGCGTCCCGCCAGAGGCTCAAGGAATACATCAATGAAGTTGCCGACATGTACGACCGCGGTTCGGGAAACAGATGGGATATCGAGACCCGGGACGAACTGCGGTCTCTCGCTTCTTCGTTGTAAGCGGCCCGCGCAGAGCAGCCACAGGGACAAAAGCATTTACTTTTGACGGTGAGCAGGGTCTCCGCCGTTCCGGTTTGTTCAGGTCCCGCGGGGCGTACTTCCGGTTTTTGCAGCCGGTAATCCTGATGAATTCGTCCAGGATGGCCGGCTGCTCTTTCCGTCCGGCTTTTTGGCAGCGGGAACGGATCTGTCTGGCAGCCGCTTTTTTCTCTCTCATGGTTCACCCCGTTTTGATCTCCGATAGCTGTAACTGCCGGATAGTCCGCCGTGATTAAGGTTACTTTTTCAATGAGGCAACGCGCCGCGCCGCCCGACCTTGTGCATGATCCGGTTTTTTTATATAATTGGGTACATTATTTCAAGGAGGAATTGTGAAAGCACGTTCTTATTTTTTTACTTCTGAATCGGTGGGTGAAGGCCATCCCGATAAATTGTGTGATCAGGTTTCAGACGCCATTCTGGACGCCTGCCTGAAAGAAGACCCCCAAAGCCGGGTCGCCTGCGAAACTTTCGCCTCTACCTCGCTGGTGCTGGTGGGGGGGGAAATTACCACCAAGACTTTTGTCGATTTTCAGGACGTGGTGCGGAAAGTCGTTGAGGAAATCGGCTACACCCATCCCGCCTACGGGCTGGACTGCAATTCCATGGCCGTGCTGGACATGATCCACAGCCAGTCCCCCGACATCAGCCAGGGCGTTTCCGGCACGGGCCTTAAAAAATACAAAGGCCAGCAGGGCGCGGGCGATCAGGGCATGATGTTCGGCTTTGCCTGTAACGAAACCAAAGAACTGATGCCCCTGCCCATAATGCTGGCCCACAAGATTCTGTTGCAAGCCACAAAGCTGCGGAAAAACAAGACCGTCAAATGGCTGCGCCCGGACTCCAAGAGCCAGGTAACGTTGGAATACGAAGGCCACAAACCGGTCCGCATTGACGCGGTGGTAGTTTCCCACCAGCACGATCCCGATGTCAGTTATAAAGAAATTGAATCCGGTATTATTGAGGGGATTATCAAACCGATACTTGAGCCAACCGGACTCCTCGACAAAAAAACGCAATACTTTATCAACCCCACCGGCCGTTTTGTGGTTGGCGGGCCTTTCGGCGACACGGGACTGACCGGCCGCAAGATCATCGTGGACACTTACGGCGGCATGGGCCGGCACGGCGGCGGCGCTTTCTCCGGCAAGGACCCCACCAAGGTTGACCGTTCCGCGGCCTACATGGCCCGCTATGTCGCCAAAAACATCGTCGCCGCCAAACTGGCCCAGCGCTGCGAAATTGAGCTGGCCTACGCCATCGGCGTTCCCTTCCCGGTCTCGGTCATGGTGGACACTTTCGGCACTTCCACGGTTGACGAGGGGCGTATCGAAAACGCCGTCCGGAAAGTCTTTGACCTCTCCCCCGCGGGCATCATCAAGGGCCTGGATTTGCGCCACCCCATCTACCGCAAAACCGCCTCCTACGGCCACTTTGGCCGCGCCGAGTTCCCCTGGGAAAAGACGGACAAGGTTGAAGAGCTGAAAAAAGCAATCGGGTAATGGAGGGTGTTCCAAAACTGAAGTTTTGGAACTGCCTCAACTGACAGAGTCTTTCCCAAAACCCGCCTGGTTTTGGGAAAGGCCCGCATTTAAAAACAGATAAGAACTTGCCGTTAGCGCGGTTTCAGGGTATTTTTAATATATGAGCTTGCAGCTTTCGCCTTACCGTCTTGGTAAAGCCCGCGATGTATACAATTATTTTAATGTTTTCAACGCCCTTTCATGGAATCTCCTGGTGGGCAGCATTATCACTCTGTTTGCCATGCGGCTTGGGGCTAACTCGACCTATATCGGCCTTATCAACGCCCTGGTTTATGTGTCCTACTTTTTCCTCCCCCTGGGGAAGGTCCTCGCCCGGCGCTTTTCGATAATCGGAGTCTACGGTTTCGCCTGGACGTGGCGGGCGATTTGCATGCTCCTCGTGGTGGCGGCCCCCATCGCCGAATACGCGGGGCGGCGGGATGTGGCGCTGTTACTCACCCTGTTGGGGGCATTCGCCTTTCATTTTTTTCGGGGCGTTGGGATGATCGCCAACAATCCGATTTTAAGCGCGCTTGCCGCCGGGCCTGACCGAGGCAGCTACCTGACCCAGGTTCAGATTGTAAACAGCGCGGTAACCATGTTCGGCAGTTTCCTCGTGGCCATGGCGCTGGGGAGGGAGCCGCCGATTTACCTGTATTCGATTCTGCTCGGCTCAGGCGTTGTCTGCGGCGTTATCAGCGGAACCCTGATAAAGAAGGTGCCGGAGCCGCCAAGCGAGGAAGTCGGGAAAAAATTCAGGCTTGTCGCGCTTTTCAGGGAGGCTCTTTCCCAGAGCGGGCTGCGGCTCTTTATGCTGATCTTCTTTCTGGTCGCCATGGTTTCAGGCGTAACGCGGGCCTTTGTGGTGGTCTATGCCCGTGAAGTGTTTGCGCATAACGACGGCATGGTTTCGCTGTACGCAGTCTTCGGCGGTCTCGGTTACCTGATGATCGGACTGTGCATCAAATTCCTCGTGGACCGCATCGGGGCAAAGCCGATTTTTATCGTCTGTGTGATAATAGGCCTGGCGAGCATGATCCCCACGGTCTTTCTTCCCAGGGCGGCGGTTGACAATATGACCACCGCGATCCTGTTTCTCTCGTTTCTGTTTTTTATGCTAAACTTCGCTTTTCTCGGTTCGGAGGGAATCGCCCAGACCTATTTCCTGGGCCTTATCCCCCGGGAAAAAATGCTCGACATGGGTATTCTTTATTTCCTGATATTCGGCGTTGCCGGCGCGGGAGGCTCCTTCTTTGCGGGCATCCTGCTGGACCTGCTTTCCGGTGCGGGGATTTCGTCCTTCATGTCGTTCAAGATCCTCTTTGCCCTGCAGATCGTGTTTACCGCAATTGCCCTGTTTCTGCAAAAAAAACTCACCCCCCTGGGATCGCTTCCGCTCAAGGGCGCGCTGGAAGTGATCTTTTCTTTCAGGGACCTCAAGGCCATCAGCCTTTTGGACAGGCTCAACAAAACCCAGGATTCCCGCGAGGAGGAGCTGCTGCTCGGCGCACTGCACGACACGCCGTCCCAGCTTGCGATTACCGAGCTTTTGGAGCGCGCCCGTTCCCCCCGGCTTGTTACGCGCCTGGAATCCATTCGCGCCCTGGAAACCCTGAAGACACTGAGCGAAGACGCGGAAAAGACGCTGATCAACGACATTATCAACAATCCCTTTACTACCGCCTATATTTCCGCCCGTATCCTGGGCAACCACCAATGTTTCGCCGCCCTCCCCCTTTTGCGGGAACTTGCCTTTTCCACGGATTATATGCTTGCGGGCGAGGCCGTCATCGCCCTTGCAAAGTTACGCGACGAGGCATTCCGGCCCCGGATTGAACAGATCACCTTTGAGACGGACAATCCCCGGCTCAAAATCATGGGGGTGGAGGCCCTTGGCCTTTACCGTTCCCCCAATTCCCTTTCGCTGCTGACGGATATTCTCAGAGTCGCCGATCCGCCGCCATACCTCCGGGACGAAGTGGTACTGGCAATGTCGGCAATCCTGGACACCCAGAACCAGTTCTACTCCATCCTGGTCCGGTATCTGGCCGACCCTGATCTGCTGGTTGCGCTTGCCATGGATGAGGCGGAATCGGCCTTTGAATTCTACCATTCAAATATGAAAGGACGAAAGCAGGGGCGGAAAAATCCGGAGCTGGCGCATATCGCCCGTCACGCCAAAAATATACAGGCCGCCGCTTCCGCCTTTATACGGGACAAAAACGGCGCTCCCCTTTCCCGCTGGATTCTGGAACTGCCCGACGATTTCTGCCAGGGCCAGAGTATTGAACAGACCGTGTTTTCCGAAGCGGCGCTGGATGATGAATTGTCAACCCTGAACCGCCTGCGGCTCCTCATCGTCCACTGGGCGGCCTATCAACTGCGCGCCTGGACAAAAAAACTTAAATGAGCCTCAACGACGCGGAGCGCCGGACTTGCGAATCAAAATTAAGTGTATGGACGCACGGCTCAACTAAAGCTGCCCGCCATTGCTGCTTTCCAGGACAAGCAGCTCTTCCACCGGCGGCGCTGCTTCCCGCGCGGCGGGTTTCCTGCCCGAAAGCCGGATATTCCCCTTTCTGCCGCCGGCGGTAAAGGCCGCGCCGGCCGGCCAGTTCCCGCTGATGATAAGGCGGGCCAGGGTATCTTCCAGTTCTTTCTGAATGGTACGGCGCAGGGAACGGCCGCCGAATTGGGGGTTCCAGCCTTTTTCGATGAGGATGCGGCGGGCGGCGGGCAAAAGCCGGATGGTATAGCCCTGCTCGGCGAGGCGGCCTGAAAGTTCGCCGAGTTCGATGTCCAGTACCGCTTCAATCTGCCTGAGGTCAAGGGGATGGAAAACCACCACATCGTCCACCCTGTTGAGGAATTCGGGGTTGAAGAGGCGGCGCAGTTCCGACATGGCCTGGGATTCAATTTCGCCCATGCTCATAAGGCCGGAACCGGAAGCGAAGCCGAGACGCGAGTCGCGGGAGATTTCCCGCACGCCCGCGTTGCTCGTCATAATGATAACGGTATTGCGGAAACTCACCGTGTGGCCCAGGTTGTCGCGCAGCTCTCCCTCTTCCATCACCTGCAATAAAAGGTTGAACACGTCACGGTGGGCCTTCTCGATTTCGTCAAACAGAATCACCCGGTAGGGGTTGCGGCGGATTTTTTCGGTGAGTACGCCGCCTTCCCCGTAGCCCACATAGCCCGGCGGCGCGCCCACCAGCCGGGACACGTTGTGCTTCTCCATGAAATCGGACATGTCGTTCCGCACGAGGGATTCTTCGCTGCCGAACAGATATTCGGCAAGCCGTTTGGCAAGGAGTGTTTTGCCCACGCCGGTGGGACCCAGAAAGATGAAAGACCCCATGGGGCGGCGGGGGGAAGCGACGCCGGCCCGCGAGCGCCTGATGGCCGAGGCGATGCGCTGTATCGCGTCGTCCTGGCCTATCACGGATTTGTGCAGTTCCTCTTCCATCCGCAGCATGCGCCGCGATTCCTGTTCTTCCAGATGCAGCAGGGGAATGCCGGTGGCCTCGGACACCACGCGGCGCACGTCTTCTTCCGATACCGTTACGGGCTCGTTTTTGTATGACTGCTCCCAGGCGATACGGGCCGCTTCAAGCCTTGAACGCAAAGCGCGTACCCGGTCCCGGACACCGGCGGCGGACTCGTAATTCTGCGCGGTCACCAGGGCGTTCTTTTCTTCGGTCAAGATCTCTATTTCCCGCCCGATGCCGGTAATTTCCGGGGGATCGGCGCGGCTTTCCAGTTTGCGCATGGCCCCGGCCTCGTCCAGAATGTCGATGGCCTTGTCGGGCATAAAGCGGCCCGAAATGTAGCGCTGGGCCAATTTTGCCGTCAGTTTCACTGCGCCGTCGGTGTACTGTACGCAGTGGTGATCTTCGTATTTTTTCCGTATGCCGGTGAGTATTTCCAGGGTATCCTCAAGGCCCGGCTCTTCCACCAGTACCGCCTGAAAGCGGCGCTCCAGGGCCGCGTCCTTCTCAAAATGTTTGCGGTACTCGCCAAGGGTAGTGGCCCCCACGCACTGGATTTCGCCGCGGGAAAGGCCCGGTTTGAGCATGTTGGAGGCGTCGATGGTCCCCTCCGCTCCGCCCGCCCCGATAATTGTGTGGATCTCGTCGATAAAGAGAATCACTTTACCCGATTGGGTAATCTCCCGCATTATTTTTTTCAGCCGTTCCTCAAACTCGCCCCGGTACTTGGTTCCCGCCACCACCGCCCCCATGTCCAGCGAAAGAATGCGCTTGCCACAAAGCGCCTCGGGCGCCCGCTCGGACACCAGGAGCTGGGCCAGGCCTTCCACAATGGCGCTTTTTCCCACTCCCGGCTCGCCCACCAGGACGGGGTTGTTTTTGGTCCTCCTGGCAAGAATCCGCACGGCGCGGTCAATTTCCTTCCCGCGGCCCACCACCGGATCGAGCTTCCCCGCTTTTGCCAGGGCGGTCAGGTCCCGCGAAAAATTGTCCAGCGTCGGGGTCAGCACCGGATAGGTTGCGGGCCTTATGCGGGAGGCTTCGCCGGTTTTTTGTTCGGGGCGCTGCCGCTCGCGGTGGACATAATAGGACTGATAGCCGTCGGCGGAGACATATTCCCCTTCGTGCCGCGGGTACAGGGGCCGGTTAAACGTGGTCTGTACCACCACCCGCAGCATATCGGTATCAACCGCCCGCTGATTCAGATAGACCTGAATGCTGGAATCCTGCTCCCGCATGGCCGCCAGCAGCAGATGCTCAGAACCGAGGAATTCGCTCCCCATGGAGCGGGCCTCTTCGCTGGCCGTTTCCAGCATGCTTTTGGTACGCTTTGAAGGGGGCACATCGCCGCGGATCAAAACCCCCGGTATCCGGGGGATGGCGTCTTCCAGGGTATGTTTGAATTCGACGAGATCTATCCGCAAAAACAACAACGCCTTGCAGGCGGTCCCTTTCCCGTCCTTGAGCAGAGCGACAACAATATGCTCCGGCAGGAGCTGGTCCGAATTGAAGCGCCGCGCCTCCCCCTGCGCGACCGTGGAAAGGATTCGCTGTACCCGCTGAGTTAACCCCTTAAATACCACAATTCCCCCTTGCCTGCGAACACGCGCCGGAATTTCCAGCCGACTTAAATAGTAATGCATTTTTTTAAGATTTTCAATTACGGTCATGATTGTGGCGAGCCGCGAATTCAGGGGTAAATCTGCGTAACAGCCATTCGTTCCCCGGAAAACCAGAACAGTTCAGGTTCCTTCATGGCCGGGCGGGTTTCAGGGCTTTCCGGCAGAAACTCCGCCGGAATTTCCGCCGCTACCACGAGAACATAGCGCTCCGCGGCCCTGCCGCCCAGTTCGTACAGAAAGAAACGCGGCCCCTGTGCTTCCGGTTTCCAATCGGGGAGGGAAAAAACGGGCGTTTTTGCTATCTCCGCGACTGAAAGGCCGTAAAGCTTGAGGAAGGCTTCTTTCAGCGCCCAGATATGGCAGAAGCGCAGGGATTGCCCGGCGGGAGTTTCAGCGGCGGCGATATAGCGCCGTTCCCGGGGATCAAAGAAACGGGCGCCTATATTATCGTAATGGCGGGAGGGCGCTGCGTATTGAATATCGCAGCCGGTACGCAAAAGGCCGGATGAAGGCGCTGACAGGTAGGAAACCGCCGCCGCCTTTCGGGAATGAGAGACGCTGAAATCCGCGTGACCGTCGGCGAAATACGGCCTTCCCGAAGCCGCAATCTGAATACGCCCGTCAGCGCCGCGTTTCGGTTTTTGGGCGTCCAGCAGGGCGAGAATACGCCTGCCTTCATTGTGCAGCGCGGCGTGGGGCGTGCGTTCCCCGCCGGCTGCAACCGATAAACCTACAAAAAATTCCCGATATTCCAAAAACGGCATGGTTTGTGCGGAGAATGGTAGCATGTTTGGATAATTTGAAACAGCTATCGGCAGACATTTCGACCCAAAAGTCCAGCGCTTTGCGCAGCGAAGCGCAGTTCTCCGTCTGCAGCTGGTTTTTCTTCATTTGGTGGTTCCTCGCTAACTTACAAGCAAGCGCGGTTGCCCTGTAATTTCTCAATTTTTTGCGGTTTTTCAGACTTTCAGCCCTGCAAAACCGCGAATTGCAGGCCGGCTTTCATTATATTTTTTGAATTTTTTTTTTAACATTTTTGAAAATTTTTGTTGACAAAGCGGAATTTAGGATTTATATTGAATCATACAAGTGGTAAAATAAGTTTACCATTTTGTGATAAGCTGGAGGAAAAAACATGGTATTGCTGGCCGGCAGGCAAACACCCGTTGATGAAGATTTCTATAAACGATTTGAAACAAAGCTGGAAAAGGGAGATGTAAAAGCCGGGGATTTGAAAGAGGCTCTTGCCTTTTTTGCACTGGCCTGCAACAGCGATGAAGAAATTCTTTATGAACTGCGGAATTTGACCAGCGGAGAGGCCAATCTGCATTTTCAGTTCAACCTGGACGAAGAATCAAAGGCCCAGGTGTATACCGTCGTTTTTACCGGAGGGGGCTGCGAAACCTACGAGGGGCCTTCACCGAAACCGGCGGTTGTGTTCAATATCGGAGTTAAGACTGTTCTGGATATTGTCAAGGGGAATATTTATTCCCTGGTAGCCCAAATGGGCGGCTCTATCACATACACCGGAAACCGCCCGGACGCGATGAATTTCCAGCGGGTTTTTGAGATTTTCCTGGACAAGTTCCTCAAAAGGGACTGGACCGGCCTGAAAAAGGAGGCGGCGGCTGCGGCCGCGAAGGACAAGGGCAAAAAAGTCCGCTTCGGCATTATCGGCGGCGGACAGGCATTCCATTTTCACAGTAACGGTGACCGCGGCTCTCCAATCATTTCGTATAACGCCATTTACGACATGAATTTTGAGAACGCCAGGAAAATGGCCCTCCGTTACCGGGACGGGATCATGGTCCCCTACGAGAGCCTGGACGAGATGCTTGCTTCCGACATAGACGCGGTACTGGTCATGGTCCCCCATGTGTACCATGTGGAGATGGTCCGCCGGGCGGCAAAGGCGGGCAAACACGTACTCTGCGAAAAGCCGATGGGCACTACCGTGGAAGGCTGCCGTGAGATGATCCGGGCATGCAAAAAAGCCGGGGTGCAATTCATGATCGCCGAAAACCACCGCTTTCTTCCCGCCCACGTGTGTATGCACGACATTGTTAAACAGGGGCTTATCGGAGAAGTGCTCCTGGTACGGGCTTACGAGGGCGTCAACGAAATACACGGCCTTTCCCAGAGCGGCTTTTGGAAAGGAGACCCCATCAAGGCCGGCGGCGGCGCTTTTATGGACATGGCCGCGCACAAATTCGTCACTATCGAATATGTCATCGGTTCAAAGGTGAGCAGAATTAGCGCGGTCTGCGCAAAGCAGGCCGTTAATCTGCCGGAAAAGGCTGAGGACAACGCCCTGGCAATCGCCGCCTACGAAAATGGCGCGCTCGCGGATGTGGTGGTAAGTTTTACCCAAAAGACCGTTCCCTACAACAGCATGGAAGTGTACGGTACCAGGGGAAGCATTTTTGAAAACCACGCCTGGGAAAAACCGGTGCGCTTCTGCTCCTTTGACGAGCGGATGGGCGAAAACCAGCAGAAATGGGTGGAACCTGATGTGGAGCACGCCGCCTTTCCAGAGTATTACACCATCTCCGTGCGTGAAACCGATCACCACTTTGCAAGGTGTATCCTTGAAAACCGGGCCCCGGAGTTTACCCCGGAGCAGTCCATGAACGCTATCACCGCTATCCTTGCCGGTTACCTTTCCCATATCGAAGGCAGACCGGTAGAAACCGCGGAAATTGAAAAGATGGCGGATGAAAACCAGTGCGGCGAAAGAATTCTGGAGCGTCTCGCTCCGTCAATACCCATCAACAAAAATCTTCCGGAGGTAAAAACCGTGGAACCAATCGGCTTTAACCAAAAAAAGGCCGCGCGGATTATGGGCGAATACGATCTCGATCTGCTCATCGCCGCGTCGCCGGTGAATGTCTACTACCTTTCAGGCATGCCCCTGCTCCACAGCGCGGCAAATCCCATACTGCTGGCCCTGAACAACCAGTACCCGAACCTCGCCATGATCCGCCGGGAAGGGGACGGTACGGTGATCCACTGGAACGTGTTCAAGAGCGTGGACCGCTTCAGTTGGTTCCACGACGTGATGGGAATTGAGAGCCAGGCCGATGTGGGTAAGGCCCTCCGTTCAAAGATCCGCAAATGGGGCCTGGCGGGCAAACGGGTGGGTATTGAATCTACCGCCCCCAAATTCCTCGTGGACGCCCTTGGCGGCGAAAAGGCGGGGATGAGCGTGGTAACCGCGGATCAGGCTTTTCTCGACATGCGGCTGGTCAAGACGCCCCTGGAGATCGAATATCTCCAAAAGGCGGCGGACATTACCGAGGCCGCCCTGAAGGACACTATCGCCAGGGTAAAAGAAGGGGTGACGGATTTGGAGCTCCTCAAGATCGGCAGAAACGCCCTGCTCAAGCACGGCGCGGACGATTGGGATCATCTGACACTTACCATCGGCGATTCTGACCCCGAAGCCCCCGGCACGGGCAGGGCGGTTAAGAAAGGCGAAATTGTCCGCCTGGACTTCGGCGGCATTTACAAGGGCTATGTGGCCGACATCAACCAGGAAGTGGTAGTGGGCAAGGCCCCTCCCGAGGCGGACAGGCTGCTAAAGGGCCTGCTGGATTTCCAGCGTTATTTCCAGGAGCGGATCAGGCCCGGCGTCAACATGAAAAAACTCAGCGAAGAAGCCCTTGCCTGGTACAAGAAAACCGTGCCCGACGGCATCGCTTTTTCAATCGGCCATTCCATCGGCCTCCAGTGCGAGGATCAGCACATCTTCGGCGCGCTGGGCGCGCTTGACCGGGTCTTCGAGGAAAATATGGTTTTTGAGATCGAGGCCTGGGAGCCTTTTAACGGCGCCCTTATCGGGGTTGAGGACTGTTACGTGGTTACCGCAGGCGGCTGCCGCAAGATGACCACCATGCCCAAAACCATAATCCGGGTTTGATGTTTCCGTCAGGCGAAATCGTCTAACGGTATAACTATAAATACGAGCAAAAGCGAAGGAGTAAAACATGAAAAAGAATCCCCTGGTGATTGTCGCCACGCCGAATATTTGCTGGCTGAACCCCAATGTGGATTATCCCAAAAAAGCGCCGGAGATCATCGAAGAGGCCGTCCGCTGCCGCGAGGCGGGGGCGGGCGTCCTGCATACCCATGCCGAAGGTCAGTGGTCCGAGGTGATCAACGGAGTACGGGCCAAGTGCGACATCATCATCCAGAGCGGCATGTCCAGCATTCCCCTGAAGGAAAGAATCGAGCTTTTCGAGCAAAAATCCGACATGGTCTCGATTATAGCGAATCACCACGCGGAAGCCTTTGCCCAGGTGAACTGCGACGTGTTACACTCCCTGGCCGAGCTTGAGGAATACGCCGATGCCTGCCGCAGGTACGGGGTGAAACCCGAATGGGAGATATGGCACTCCGGTTCAATCTGGAACATCAAAAAGCTCATCGAAAAGAAACTGCTCGACCCGCCCTATATCACCACGTTCTTTCTGGGCTGGCCCGGCGGTACGTGGTCGCCTCCAACGGTCCACGAATACCTGTACCGCAAGAGCCTTATGCCTGAAAACTGCGTAATCACCGTGAGCATCATGTGCGAAGAGCAGATGGATATTTTAGCTGCGGCCATTACCCACGGCGACAACGTCCGGGTCGGCACCGAGGACTGGCCCTATCTGCAAAACGGAAAAATCGCCAAAACCTACGAACTGGTCAAGGAAATAGCCGATATATCCCGTTCCCTGGGACGGGAAGTGGCCACCCCGGCGATAGCGCGTGAACTGACCGGAATCAGAAAATAGGAGAAAATGATGGAAGACAGGAAAACAGCGATTGTTACCGGGGCCTCAGTCGGTATCGGCAGGGCCGCGGCGGTAAAATTCGCCAAAGAGGGTTACAATGTGGCGATCATCGCCCGCGGAAACGGGATACACGATGTGGGCGGCGAGATACGCAAGCTCGGCGTCGAGTGCATTGATTTTCAGGGCGACGTCGGTTCGGAGCATGATGTTAAAACCATGGTCGCCCAGGTGGAAGGCAAATGGGGCCGGGTGGATGTGCTGAACTGCAACGCCGGTATTGTTGTCGTGAAGCCGCTGGAAGACACCACCTGGGAGGATTTTGTCAACGTAACCCATATCAACATCGGCGGACACTTCCTCTTTACCAAATACGTCATGCCGATTATGAAGCGGCAAAAACGGGGCGCCATCGTCAATATGGGTTCGGTTTCAGGTCACGTCGGCCAGACCGAACACGCGATTTACGGCTCCACCAAAGGCGCGATTATCGCCTTTACGCGGGCCGTCGCCTGGGAACTCGCAAAGTACAATATCCGGGTGAATTCGATCAGCCCCGGATCGGTGGACACCCCCATGCTCCGCAGCGATATTCAGCTTGAGTCTACACGGACCGGCATGCCTTTTGACGAGGTGAAGAAGCTGCGCGAACACGAACAGGCTTTTGACCGCTGGGCCGATCCCGCTGAAATTGCCGAGGCAATTTATTTCCTTGCCAGTGACGCCGCCTCGTTTATCACCGGAACCGATCTTCTGGTTGACTGCGGCTGGGTGGCGAAGTAACGGAGTCCTGAGTGACGGAGACCCTTAACCAATACGCTTTCAGCAATGTCAAGCGGATCAGCACGGTGGAGCGTATTGTCGAAAATCTGATCAATCTCATTAAAAGCCGGAGCTTGCAGATGGGGGACAAACTTCCCCCGGAACGGCAGCTCTGCGAGATAATCGGAGTCAGCCGGCCTATTCTGCGGGAGGCGCTGAAAGCCCTCCAGGTGATGAACATCATCGACATACGGCAGGGGGCGGGGGCTTATGTTAAGACTCTCGAACCGGAAGATGTAATAGAACATCTGGATATTGTATTCCACATGGACTCGAGCCTTTACCGGGATCTGTACGAAGCCCGGAGGGTGCTGGAAGCCGCCATAGCGGAAATTGCGGCGGCAAATATCAGCGATGCTGAAATTGAGGCGATTGAGGAAAATATTCGCCAGGCCGCCGCCCATATAGACGACGAACAGTTGTTTCTGAAGCGCGATCTGGAACTGCACGAAATGATCATGAAGGCGGCGGGAAACCGGGTTATGCCTGTTTTTATGCAGTCCATCAACAAACTTTCACTGTTGATACGCAAACAGAGCAACGCCCGGCCGTTTATCCGTCAAAACACTATCAAGGATCACGAAACGATCATCAAAGCCCTGAAAAAGCGGGACCCGGCAAAAACGGCGCGGGCAATGGAACAGCATATTGCTAATGTTGAAAAGGCGTTTCTTCACATGGAGGATTTATGAGCAACGGCAAAGCGGCGATTGTTACCGGCGCAGGGAAGGGAATAGGAGAAGCCCTGGCCCTGCAATTGGGCCGGGCGGGAATAGCGGTCTGCTGTAATTCAGTGACCAATTCCGGCGCTTCGGCGGCGGAAAAAATACAACAGGCGGGGGGCAAGGCGCTTTTTGTCCGCGGAGATGTCTCCAAAAAAGAAGACGTGGCGAGGATTGTTGGGGAAACGGTAAAAACTTTCGGGGGCGTTGATATCCTGGTGAATAACGCCGGGGTGGTCCTTCCCGGAACCATTGAAACCACCACGCGGGAAGATTGGGAAACGACTATGAATATCAATATAACAGGGCTGTTTCTGCTGTCCCAGGCGTGCATTCCGTATCTTGCTGAACGGAAAGGGGTGATTATTAACGTCGCTTCGTCGGTTGCCCTTAAAGGGGTAAAGGATCGTTTTGCCTATACCGCGTCCAAGGGGGCGGCGCTTTCCCTTACCCGGTCCATGGCTGTTGACCTGATAGACAAGGGAGTACGGGTTAACTGCGTGTGTCCCGGCACTACCTTTACCCCTTCGCTGGACAGCCGTCTGGCGAAATTTGAAAATTATGAACAGACAAAAAAGGAATTTATCGCCCGGCAGCCGATGGGCCGCTTCGGAACTTCCGAAGAAATCGCGGACGGAATTTTCTATTTAATAAACGCCGGTTTTTGTACGGGTACCGTGCTGTCCGTGGACGGCGGCATGACCATGTGATCCGCATAACGCGGAGTAATTTGCGCGGCGCTTGCCGGTACAGGCAAGTGAAAATATAAAAGCCGTTCAGCCGCAAAGAACGGCAAATTTTCTTTTGGAGGAAATGCTATGAAGAAGAACCTAACATTCCACAAGATCGTGGTAACGCTCGTGGTGTTCTGCCTGGCTGCCATGAGCGTGCAGGCCGGCGGACAGAAGGCGGGGGGATCTGGCGACATTCTGATTTATGCCTGTATGCAGGGAAATCAGAGCGGTTTTGTCCGTTACCAGGTGGCGGCAATGAATCAGTACATGGAAACACAGAAACCCGCCAATATAAAACTCAGGGTTGTGTTCGCCGACGATGACGCTTCCAACCAACTGCGCCAGGTGGAGACCGCCATTTCCGAAGGCGCCAAGGCGATCATTTTGAACACGGTGGACCAGGTCCAGAGCGCCGCCGCGGTGGAAGCCGCGTACAAGGCGGGTATTCCGGTGATCACCTTGAGCCAGAGGACAAGCAGCCCGAACGAAACCGCTTTTGTAGGCTCCGACGATGTGGAATCCGGCAGGCTCCAGTTTGAACGGCTTTTCAAGGCCGGCCCGGCGAAACCCCGCGTCGCCTACATCAACGCGGTGCTCGGCCATTCCGCCCAGATACTCCGCGAGCAGGCCTATAAGGAAGAGCTGGCGAAGAATCCAAACGCCACGCTGGTTGTGCAGAATACCGCCGACTGGTCCGGCGACAAGGCCCTCCAGCTCGTGGAAAACTGGATTCAGACCTACCGCAAGGGAGATGATCCCGGCATCGACATGATCGCCGCCCACGCGGACTGTATCCTGGTAGGCGCAATCACCGCGGTGGAAAACGCGGGACTGCAGGGCAAGATCCTGCTCAGTGGAATCGACGCCGACATGCCGGTACTTGAAAAAATCAAGGCGGGCGTGGTGGACAATACCATCTGGCAGGACGGAATCGTCCAGGGTGAAACCGCCCTCAAGGTAGCCATTGACGCCGCCAACGGCAAACCGGTTAAGGATGTGCTCGTCCCCTTCCAGACAGTCACCAAAGAGAATGTGGATGAGTACATTGCCAAGGCCAACGCCCGTAACGCGCTCTCCGCGAAATTTTTCTAACAGTTTGTACTTAAGGAATCTCCTGAAACCTCCGGGTTTCAGGAGATTGGCGGCGGGCTTTGTGTCTCGCCGCCGCTTACGGCAGCGTGTTTGTTTGAATGTGAAAAATAGAGTCAGGAGGCGTCTGTGGAAGATGATGTGATCCTTGAAATGAAAAATATTCGCAAGCGGTTCGGCGGGGTCCAGGCTCTGGATGATGTGAGCCTTACCCTGCGCCGGAAAGAAGTGCACGCTTTGGTAGGTGAAAACGGCGCCGGAAAATCCACATTGATGAAGATTTTAATCGGTTTATACCAGAGCGATGAAGGGGAGATACTCCTTCAGGGTCAAAGAGTGAATTTAAAGACCGTAAAGGAAGCCCAGGAAGCGGGCGTCAGTATGATCTTTCAGGAATTTAACCAGGTGAAAGTCCTTTCGGTAATGGAAAACATATACCTCGGCAGGGAACCCAGGACAAAAACCGGCGCGGTGGATTTCAAAAAAATGTACGCCGACTCGCTTGCGCTCTTGAAAGAACTCGGCGTGGATCTGGATCCAAAGACAAAAATCCGGGACCTTACGGTCGCCAAACATCAACTCGTGGAAATTATCAAGGCAATATCGCTTAACGCCAAAATCATAATTATGGACGAGCCCACTTCGGCTCTGAGTAAAAATGAAATTGAAAATTTGCTGCAAATGGTGCGTATCCTGCGGGATCAGGACAAGTGCATTGTATATATCTCGCACAAGATGGAAGAAATTTACAGCGTCTGCGAATCGGTTACGGTTTTGCGTGACGGAAAATTGATCCATAGCGGCAGGGTCGCGGATGTTTCGGAAAAAGACCTTATCCGCATGATGGTGGACCGGGAAGTCAACGAGCTTTTCCCCAAGCAGGAATGTAAAATCGGCGACGTGATGCTTCAGGTTAAGGGCCTCACCGTAGACGGGAAATTCGAGAATGTCAATTTTGATCTCCGCCGGGGGGAGATACTCGGCATAGCGGGGCTGATGGGCGCGGGCCGTACCGAGCTGGTGGAAACCATTATAGGTGCGCGCAGGCCGAGCAGGGGGGACATTTACCTCCACGGGCGGAAAATCGTAAACCGCATACCCGGCGACGCCATAAAGCGGGGTATCGCGATGGTGCCGGAGGACCGTAAAAAAAACGGGGTGTTTCTCAAGCTGTCTATCAAAGACAATGTGCTCATGTCAGCCCTAAAAAAATGTATGTCCGGCATCGGCATCAAAACAAGCCTGGAGCGGCGCTATTTTGAGGAGTACGCCAAAAAACTGGAAATAAAATATTCCGGCCTTTCCCAGACCTGCAAAAACCTTTCCGGCGGTAACCAGCAGAAGGTGGCGGTTTCAAGAGTGCTTAACGCCGATCCGGAAATTATCATTCTGGACGAACCGACGAGGGGTATTGATGTCAAGACAAAATCGGAAATACACCGCCTCATGTCGGTCCTGGCCGGAACCGGAAAGGCGGTTATCATGGTTTCTTCCGAGCTGCCTGAGATTCTTGGCATGAGTGACCGGATTTTGGTGCTGCATGAAGGAGTACAGACCGGCATACTGGATCGCAGTGAAGCGACTGCGGATAAAATTATGGAACTGGCGGTTAAGACGGCCGCAATGGAGGCGCAATAATGGCGGATAACGTTACAGGGACAATGTCGCAAAGAATTAAAACTTTTGACTATAGGCAGTTCATTCGGGATCACGGGATACTTATCGGGTTCTTTTTTATTGTGCTTCTTCTTTCCATTGCCCGTCCGAATTTTCTCAGGGTGTCAAACCTTATCACCGTACTCAGGCAGGTTTCCTGTATCGGCATCGCCACCATCGGAATCGGATTCCTTATCATTATGAACTGTATTGATTTGGGACTTGGTTCCACCCTCGCCCTGGTGGGTATCCTGGCGGGCCTCTCGGTTTCTTCCGGGGCTTACGGTTTGAATCTCCCCGCCGGCGTCGGCTTTCTGGTCGGTATTGTTACCGCATCGCTCGTCGCCCTTTTCGCGGGCAGCATCATCGCCAAGGCGCGGATTCCCGCGTTTATCGTGACCATGGGTACCATGTCTATAGGCCGCGGCCTTGCCCTGATCTTTGCCCACGGTATGCCGGTCGCCAACTTTCCCGACAGCTTCAACTTTTTTGGTACGGCCTCTCTGGGGCCAGTGCCCTGGCCGGTCATTATCTACGCCATAGTGATCATTATCGCCTGGTACATCCTCAATAAGCGGCCCCTGGGGCGTCACATCTACGCGGTGGGCAGCAACGAAGAGGCGGCCCGGGCGGCGGGGATCAACGTGGATTTGGTCAAGATAAAGGCGTATCTGATTGAAGGCGTACTGCTCGGCGTTGCCGGTACCATTTTTGCCGGACGGATAAAATCCGCCGCGCCGACCTTCGCATCGGGCTACGAGCTTGACGCCATCGCCGGCTGCATCATCGGCGGGGTCAGCTTCTCCGGCGGCATCGGAAACATCAGCGACATGGTTATCGGCGCGTTGCTGCTGGGCGTTATTAACAACGGCATGGACCTGCTGGAAGTCAACGCCTTCTATAAACAGGTTGTTAAAGGCGCGATCATCATCATAGCGGTACTCATCGACCGCAAACGTACCGGCCGGGCTTAGGGGCTTTCCACCTGACCGCTTTGGCGGGCGGATTCGCCGCTATTGGGGAAGTCAGGCGCGCTTGTTTTTATCTCCGTTAAAGGGACCGGGCAGGAAAAATTATAAGGTGAGGCTGCTCCAAAACTTCAATTTTGGAGTAGCCTCAGGTATAATAAAGATATGAAAAGTCTCTTGATAAAAAACGGTCTGACAGTTGCTGAAAACGCCGAAAGCGTCTGCGATGTGCTCTGTGAAGGTGAAAAAATAACACGCATCGGGAATAATCTCTGTCCTGGAGCGGACGCCGAAATTATTGACGCCGCCGGCAAAATTGTTATTCCCGGCGGCGTTGATGTGCATACCCACCTGAATCTCGATGTGGGGATTGCCGTTGCCAGTGATGATTTTTATACCGGCACGATAGCCGCCGCCTGCGGGGGAACTACCACTATCGTGGATCATCCCGCTTTCGGGCCGGCGGGCTGCGGTCTCGATCATCAGATCAGGCAGTACCACGGCTTTGCCGGAGGCAAGGCGGTTATCGATTACGGTTTCCACGGGGTTATTCAACATGTCGATGAGAATGTGCTTGCAATGATGGAGATGCTGGCCGGTGAGGGGATCACCAGCTATAAGGTATACCTTACCTACGGCTTCAAACTTTCCGATGCGGATGTGTTTCGGATTCTGCGGCGGGCAAAGGAACTGGGAGTGCTGATTACCGTTCATCCTGAAAATGACGGGGTGATCAATCTGCTGCGGGAAGAATTCAGGACCAGTGGAAAAACGGAGCCGCGGTTTCATCCGCTTTCCCGTCCCGCCGAATGTGAGGCGGAGGCGATAAATCGAATGATACTTTTTGCCCGAATGGCGGGTAACGCTCCCCTGTATATTGTCCATTTGAGTAACAGGCAGGGGCTGGAATTTATCAATGCCGCCCGCCGCGAAGGGCAGCAAAACATTTGGGCCGAAACCTGTCCCCAGTACCTGTTACTCGACGAGAACCGCTACAATGCCCCGGGCAATGAGGGACTCAAATACATTATGTGTCCGCCGCTGCGGACGAGCGCGGATCAGGAATCGCTTTGGAGGGGACTTGAGTCGGACATCGACACGGTCGCCACCGATCACTGTCCGTTCTTTTTTGAAACCCAGAAGATGATGGGCAGGGATGATTTTACCAAATGCCCCAGCGGCGCGCCGGGCATTGAAGAGCGCATTCCCCTCATGTACAGCGAAGGCGTGGCAAAAAAAAGGATAAGCCTGCGGCGTTTTACCGATCTCTGCTGCGCCAACCCCGCGCGGCTTTTCGGTTTTTATCCCCAAAAGGGCCTGATCGCGCCGGGATCCGACGCGGATATAGTGATCATCGATCCTGATAAAAGGGTGACGTTAAGTAAAAAAATGCTCCATGAAAATGTGGATTATACCGCCTACGAGGGATTTGAGGTTCAGGGCTGGCCGGTCTGCACGATTTCACGCGGAGAGGTGATAGCGCGTAACGGCGTGTTCCGCGGAAAGGCAGGGCGGGGAAAGTTTTTAAGGCGGGGAAAGACAGCAGTTTCCGGTTACGCGAAATGAACCGGCCTCAGGTCCCGTACAGGGCTTCGATAGCGGAGCTGGAGCCGAGCCTGTCCGCGCCGGCATCGAAAAACGCCTCGTGATCCCCGGCGGAACGCATCCCTCCCGCAGCCTTGATACGGACATTCTTGCCTATGTGTGCCCGCAGCAGGGCAATATCTTCCAGAGTGGCCCCTCCGGTTCCGAAGCCGGTGGAAGTCTTGATAAAATCGGCGCCGCTTTCGCTGACCAGCCGGCAAAGTTCGATTTTTTCCGCCTGTTCCAGATAGCAGGTCTCAACGATGACTTTCAATATTTTGCCCCGGACCGCCCCGCGCAGGGCGGCCAATTCCTGTTCCACCAAATCCCACGCGCGGTTTTTTACATCTCCGATATTGATAACCATATCAATTTCCGCCGCGCCCTTCCCTATGGCGTCCTCAGCCTCAAAGACCTTTGTTTCAATGCTGCTGTAGCCCAGGGGAAATCCGATAACCGTACAGATCACCAGCCCCCCGCCGTAGGCTTCCGCCGCCCGTTTCACATAAGAAGGAGGGATGCACACGGAAGCGGTCTTATACTGAACGGCCTCCCTGCAAAGGGTGTCAATCTGCTCCCATGTTGCCATTGCCTTGAGCAGGGTATGATCCACCCGGCTTATAATTTGCTTTTTTTTATCCTCGGTCATTTTCATCTCCCTGCCATAATGTACCATATATTTCAGAAAATTTGAAACCGGCTTTATACCGGCCCTTGCCAGTCTTTTATGCGCTGCTTTGGGGGTTCAGCGCTTCGGCGGTTTCATCTATGGTCATGCCTGTCCTTTGCCTCATTCCAGTACCGGTCCATGGTATCGAGGTTTTCTTTTTTCATTTCCTGTCCAGCGGCTTTCATCTGCTGTTCCACATACTTGAAGCGCCCGGCGAATTTGCTGTTCGTGCGGCGCAGGGCCACCGACGGTTCTACTTTGAGATAACGGCAGAGGTTGACCACCGAAAAAAGCAGGTCCCCCAGTTCTTCCTCGACCTTTTCGTTAGACGCCATTCCGTTATGCCCGGCATCACCGGCGGCCTCACGCGCTTCGTCAAGTTCTTCCCTGATTTTCCCGATTACCCCCTCAATGCCGGGCCAGTCAAAACCGGCCCTGGCGGCTTTTTTCTGAAGTTTCCATGCCCGGTCCAGCGGCGGCAGGCCGGAGCTGACCTCGTCAAGTATCGAGTTTTTCGGACGGCGGCCTTCCTGCTCCACCTTGATTTTGGCCCAGTTGTCCAGAACCTGGGCGGAAGTTAAGCCTTCCGAATCCGCCCCGGGCTGTAACTCGCCGAATACATGGGGATGGCGGCGGATCAGTTTTTCCACAATGCCCGTCAGCACGTCGGCCACGGTGAAAAGGCCCGCTTCCTCGTGCATGTACGAAAGCATGGTTACCAGCAAAAAAATGTCGCCTAACTCTTCGGCGATGTGGGCGGGATCTTTTTCGTCAATGGCCTCCACACATTCGTAGGTTTCCTCAATTAAGTCACCCCGCAGCGTCGAGGGGTTTTGTTCCCGGTCCCAGGGGCAGCCGCCGGGACTCCGCAGGCGGACCACTACATCGTATAACGACTGAAAAGTTTCACTTACACTCACTGCGTCCTCTTTAATTCGCAATTTTTTTCTTTTTCCATTCGGGCAGGAACGTTTCCGGATCGCCTGCCATAACGCGCAGCAAAAGATCCGCGCCGGCTTCCAGTACCGGGGCAAGCTCCTCCATTTCCGGGGCGCTAAAATCGGAGAGCAGCCAATCGGCAATCCCCCTGCCGCTTCCCGCAGACCCGCCTTCCCCGGGCCGCCGTCCGTCCGGCCGCCCGATTCCGATCCGCAGCCGCCAGAAATCGGCGCTGCCAAAGCGGGCTTTCATTGAACGAAGGCCGTTATGCCCGCCAAGGCCGCCCGAAAATTTCAGCGAGACGGCGCCCAGGGGTATCTCAAGCTCGTCATGGACCAGCAGAATCTCTTCCGGTTTTATTTTAAGGAAGGCGGCGGCGGCAAAAATCGATTCTCCCGACAGGTTCATATACATTTCGGGCATGAGGAAATGGAACTTGTCCGGCAGGACCGGCGGCGCCGGCGAGGCCGGTTTCACCGGCCACTCATGCGGAAGGGCGGCAAGGACCCGCTCCCCGGCCACGGCGGTATAACGGCCTTTGTATTTCTTCCGCCAGTCAAGGCGCGAAAAAAAGGGGGACGCCTCCGCGAGCAGCCGTCCTGCATTGTGCCGGTTACGGGCATATTCCGGTCCCGGATTTCCAAGAAAACTGATCAGCCTGATCATGATACCTCTTGAATCGTGTTTTAAGCAGCCTAAAACCCGCAGTTCGGGCCGTAATGCTTAATTTAGATATTTATTCTATACTCTGTCAAGCTGAACGATAAGCTGCCAGTCTCGCCTTGAATTTTAACGGGATTTGGGTTAATTTGGAAATCACTGTACAGGATGTATTGACGGAGGGTTGTATGAACGCGGTTTTGGAAGAACTGGGGAAAATCGGTATTGTGCCGGTGATCAAAATTGACGATGTGGAAAAAGCGGTTCCCCTGGCCGGGGCCCTGATTGCCGGTGGAATTCCCTGCGCGGAAATAACGTTCAGGACCGCCCAGGGGGAAGAGGCGATACGGCGAATTTCAAAGGAAGTACCGGGGATTCTGCTGGGCGCGGGCACGGTACTCAGCGTCGATCAGGTTGACCGGGCCGTCGGGGCCGGGGCGAAGTTTATCGTCAGCCCGGGGCTTAACCCCAAAGTGGTGTCGCACTGCGTGTCCAGGGGAATCCCCGTTACGCCCGGCTGTTCCAACCCCTCGGACATTGAACAGGCCCTGGAGTTCGGCCTTGAGGTGGTGAAGTTCTTCCCCGCCGAGCAGGCGGGCGGGCTGGATTACATCAAGGCCATCGCCGCCCCCTACCCTACCCTCAAGTTCATGCCCACAGGCGGAATCAACGCGGGAAACATCGAAAAGTACATCGCCTACGAAAAAATCCACGCCTGCGGCGGCTCCTGGATGGCGGGCGCGGACCTTATCAATTCGGGCGACTTCGAGAAAATCAGCGCGTTGTCGCGGGAAGCGGTGCTGAACCTTTTGGGCCTGGAAGTGGCCCATATCGGCGTCAATGCCGGAGGGGAAGAAGCGGCAAGCAAGGCCGCCGCCCTTTTCAACACCCTGTTCGGCTTCATCGTGAAAGACGGAAACTCTTCGGTCTTTGCCGGGAACAATATCGAAATCGTAAAGCAGGCCGCGCCGGGGACCCACGGCCACATCGCTATCGGGACCAACAGCATTCACCGGGCGGCGGCATATCTTGAGCGGAACGGCGTCGCCCTTGATCACGCAAGCGCCAAAAAAGACGCTAAAGGCAATCTGGCGGCGCTGTACTGCAAAGAAGAGATACTCGGCTTCGCCCTGCATCTGGTTCAGAAAAAGTAATTGAGGGGGATCTGATGAAAAAAGTGGTTACGTTTGGTGAAATAATGCTGCGCCTGGCGCCTGATGGCTATTACCGTTTTGTGCAGGCCCGCTCCTACGGCGCGACCTACGGCGGCGGCGAGGCGAATGTGGCGGTGTCGCTGGCAAACTTCGGCATTGACGCCGCTTTTGTTACCCGGCTCCCGAAGCACGACATCGGTCAAGCCGCGGTAAACAACCTGCGGCAGTTCGGAGTGGACGTTTCCAAAATCGTGCGGGGCGGCGACCGGGTGGGCATTTACTTTCTGGAGAAGGGCGCGTCGCAGCGGCCCTCTAAGGTGATCTATGACCGGGCCAATTCGGCGCTTGCCGCGGCCTCTCCGGGGGACTTTGACTGGAACGGTATTTTTGAGGGCGTGTCCTGGTTTCATTTTACCGGCATCACCCCCGCCCTTTCGGACAGCGCGGCGGCAATCACGCTGGAAGCGGCAAAGGCCGCCAAGGCAAAAGGCCTTACCGTTTCCTGCGATCTCAATTACCGCAAGAATCTCTGGCCAAGGGAAAAGGCCGGCGGGGTGATGGCCCGCCTCATGCCCTTTGTGGATCTCTGCATCGCCAACGAGGAAGACGCCGCGGACGTATTCGGCATTCACGCGAAAAACACCGACGTAACATCGGGCAGCATCAGAGGCGAGGGCTATGGGGAAGTGGCGAAAGCCCTGACGGAGCGCTTTCACTTCAGGAAAGTCGCCATTACCCTGCGGGAATCGATCAGCGCCAGCGACAACAACTGGGCCGCCATGTATTACGAGAACGGAAATTGTTATTTTTCACGGAAATACGCGGTACGCATCGTGGACCGGGTGGGCGGCGGCGACAGCTTCGGCGCGGGCCTTATCTACGCCAACCTCAAGGGCTTTGGCCCCCAGGAAACCGTGGAATTCGCCGCGGCGGCAAGCTGCCTTAAACATTCCGTTGAGGGCGACTTTAACCAGGTTTCGGTAGACGAGGTGCAAAAACTCGCCGGCGGCGACGCCTCAGGCCGCGTGCAGCGTTAGCTGTCATTTAAGCATATTTGACATAAAGGGAATTACAGGAACAACATGCCGATCAAAATACCCAGAGCCTTACCCGCATACGACACCTTAAGCCGGGAGCGGGTTTTTGTAATGACCGACGAGCGGGCCGAGCACCAGGACATCAGGCCCCTCAATGTCGCCATTGTCAACCTTATGCCCACTACCGTGGATACGGAGATTCAACTTTTACGTTTGCTGGGCAACAGCCCCCTGCAGGTAAACATTACTTTTTTACGCATGGGCAGCCACGAGTCAAAAAACGCGCCGCCGGGGCACCTGGAAAAATTTTACATCAGCGCCGAAGAGATCATCGAGATGAAGATACGCTTTGACGGGCTTATCATCACCGGCGCGCCGGTGGAGACCCTTCCTTTTGAGGAAGTGGACTACTGGGACGAACTTGCCGCGGTGATCGACTATTCGGAAAAAAACGTATTTTCCGCCATGCACATTTGCTGGGGGGCGCAGGCGGGCCTGTACCGGCGCTACGGCATCCCCAAAAAGCCGCTTGCGAAAAAGCTCTTCGGTGTTTTTCCCCATGAGGTACACGAACAGTACCATGTCCTGTTCCGGGGTTTTGACGACGAATTCCTCGCTCCCCAGTCCCGGCATACCGCAAGCGACCGGGACCGCATCGCCGCCGACCGCCGGCTTACGATTCAGTCCGAAACCGGTGAAACCGGGGTGTTTATCGTTACCGCCCGTGAAGGGAGGGAGGTGTATGTGACCGGTCATCTGGAATACGATGCCCTCACCCTTGACCGCGAATACCAGCGCGATCTTGCCAAAGGGCTTCCCATTGAGATCCCCAAAAACTATTACCCCGGCGACAACCCTGACAAAACGCCGGTAGTCCGCTGGCGCGCCCACGCGAATCTGTTTTTCGACAACTGGCTCAACTACGTGTACCAGGAAACCCCTTTTGATTTGGAAACGATGGAATGAGCCGCATACATGAGGCCGTTTCAAATTTGGGGACTGCATACAGCAAATAATGAGGGCTGCCTGCGGTTACATTTGCGGACTTCCCTTTAAGGCTATCCGCCTAATTTTTCATGCCGGTTAACGCAATACCTTCGACAAACTGCCTCTGCCCGATGAGATAAATGATAACGCCCGGTAAAAAAGACATGCAGGTAGCGCACATGATCTTTGCCCAGTCCGAATACAGCGATCCCTTAAACTGGGTCAAGCCTATGGCGATGGTAAATTTTTCGGTAGAATTGATATAGACTGTCTGTTGCAAGAGATCGTTCCAGAGCAGGATAAACAGCAGCAGGGCTACTACAATCATTGCCGGCTTGATGGCGGGCATGATAATCCGGGTCAATATGCGCCAGTGGCCCGCGCCGTCAATACGGGCCGCCTCGTCAAGTTCCCGCGGGATAGTATAGATAAACTGCCGGATAAGAAAAATATTAAAGGCGCCGCCGCCGCAGAAAAACGGCAGGATCAGCGGCCAGTATGAATCCACCAGATGCAGGCCCCGTGTCCACATGACGTACAGGGGAACGAGGGTTACCATGGTGGGCAGCAGCATGGAACCCACACACAGTGAAAAGAGAATCCTTTTGCCGGGAAACCTGAGCCGCGCAAAGGCATAGCCGCAGAGTGTGGCCGTAAAAGTCCCCGCCGTCACCGAGGGGACAATAATGAGCATGGTATTGACCAGGTAGCGCCAGAACGGGAAGCTCTTAAGAGATTCGGCGTAATTTGAGAAAAGCCACTTTTGGGGAAGCAGTTTCGGCGGCCAGGCGTACAGCTCCGCGTTGTTCATCAGGCTGGATCGAAAAATCCACCAGACGGGAAAAATAACAATAACGGTAATCACTATTAAACCGGCAAACGCCGCCGTGTCCAGTATTGATTCACGCCTCTTTAGCCTTTGATAAAATGCGCTCATTTTTCTCCGCCCTCATAAAAAACCCAGCTTTTCGACGCGGCAAAAACAATAGCGGTAAAGACAGCCGCTATGATAAAAAATACAAACGATATGGCGCTTGCGTAACCCAGTTGGCTGGACTTAAAGGCATAACGGTACATCAGATAGGTGATAAACATTGATGAATTGCCGGGGCCGCCGTTTGTCAGCGCCAGGGCGGGGGTTACTACCTGCAGATTGGTAATCAGAGACATCAGTAAATTGTAAAAAATAATCGGTGTCATGCCGGGAATGGTTACATGGCGGAAACGCTGCCAGGCGTTTGCCCCATCTATCATCGCGGCTTCGTGATACACACGCGGCACATTTTGCAGTCCTGCCAGGAATATAACGATGAGGTTTCCGGAAAGCCACACCGCGATAAGCGCCAGAGACGGAACAACCAAACGGGAATCCGCGATAAAATTAACCTTGTTTATGCCAATCAGGTTCAGGAGATAATTAAAAAGACCAAAATTGCTTTCGTACAGCCATGACCAGCCGATATACACCGCCACCGCGGGCAGTATGTATGGAAGATAGAATACAGCGCGGAAGAATCCCCTGGCGGGAATCTTCCGGTTCAAAAGCATCGCCACGCCCAGGGAATAGATCATGCTGCCGATAACGGAGACAACAGAAAAATATGCCGTTACCTTTAGGGAATCGGTAAAATAGGGGTCTGTAGTAAAAAGGCGTATATAATTGCCAAGCCCGATAAAGGAGGGAGCGAGAGCCCCCCTCCAGTTGAAAAAACCAAGAATAAAGACGGCAAGAAGCGGCCCGTAAGTGAGTACCGAAAGACCCACCAGCGCCGGTGTCAAGAAGAGATATGCGGCACGGGTTTCCTGGGCCGCGTTTTTTGACACAGCCCGTGATGGTTTTTTTACGCTTCCTGCCATCCTTACAATCCTTTAATTACCCCGGTAGGCATCCCTTAGCGCACTAATGTTCGCGCTTATCACCTGCTGAACGGTTTTGTTGCCGGTCCAGACATCGCCCAGAACAGAACCCAACAGGTTGTTGAAGTCAACGGTGTTGTTCACATAATACCATGACGTTGATTTTGAATAGTTCATGGCATAGTCCACTACCGCTGTTTTGTAATCCGCATAGGCGGGAAAGTTGGGATTCTGTACCCACTTCCGGGTGAGGCTTTCATCGGTATACCACTTTTGAAGAATCGGCATCCAGATGCCCGTTTCAATAAGGCCCCAGTTGTTTTCTTCTTTGGAATACCATTTAAGCCATTCCATTGCTTCCGCAGGGTGCTTTGACTGGCTGAACACCACATTGGGGCCGCCGGTACAAATCGTAACTTTCTGTTTCATGTAGGGAAGAACGGCAATGCCGTAGTTAAGCCCTTCACTGTCCCGGGCCTGGGCCAGACAGGTACCCACATTCCAGGTACCGCCGGTGGCCATGGCCACGGTCCCCGCGATGATGGAACGCTGAATGCTGTCGTCGGTAAGGCCGGTGGACAGGGGAGCGACGTGATCCTTCAGGTGCAGGTCCGCCACTTTCTGCATGGCCTCTACCGCCGCGCTCTGATCGATGGTTACCTGGGTACCGTTGGCATTGTAGAAACCGCCGCCGTTGCTCAAAGCCCATACTTCAAGCTGCCAGGTAAGGTTTTCGACCAGTGCGCCGTACTGCTTGATGTTGTTGGGATCAAAACCCGCGTCGTTCGGCGTCCTGCCGTTCGCGTCGAAGGTGAGCCTTTTTGCGGCCGCCACAAACTGATCCCAGGTCCAGGCGTTATCCGCGGTCGCGGGCGGATAGGGTACGCCGGCCTTGTCGAACATATCTTTGTTATAGTAGAGAACCAGTATCTCATTTGCCGCGGAATAGGCTACGGTTTTGCCGTCCGGCCCCTTAAAAGCTATGCTGTCCAGCGGCTTGCTCTCCCCTGTGCCGTACATACCGGAAATATCCGCCAGGTATCCGTTGCTGGCAAACTGCAAAACGCCGGCTTCACTCATAATGCCCGCGTCGGGCAGCTCGCCCGCGGTGGCCATGGTATTGAGCTTTTCTATATAGGTGTCGTGGGGAATATTCATGACCTTGACCGTAATCTTGTCTTGTTCGCCATTGAACTTATCCGCCACTTTCTGTACCGCCGCCGCTTCATCGGGAGTACCCCAGAAAGAATAGGTGATTTCCACTTTCCCGCTGCGCTGCCTGCCGCCGCCGGCATGGACAAACAACGCCGCAACAAGCAGAATCACGCAGAACACCGCAAATTTTTTCATCTCTTTCCTCCTAAAACAATACTTGACCGGCTCAAAACCGGTTTTACTGGGATTTTCCGGTTACCTAAACGATTAGGTAACCGGGCCTAAAAAACGAAGTCGTATAGGCTTCGTTTCTCAGGATCATAATAAACCTGCTGATTTTTTTTGTCAAGCAAAAATTTACCGGTGAAATCATGGGGCGCATAAAAAAAACAAAGCTGATTATTCAAATTGATTTGGACGAAATACCGGGACAAACAGGAGATATTGATGCGAAATATTTTGAAGTTCTGTATTTAAAATATACGCTTGCCTGAATTTTCAAAACCGTATAGGATAAAATCCTTGAATGAGTCTCCGCGCGGCAAGCCTAGCAAGCGCAGCTTGCCTTGGGGTATTAAACCAGACTTGCGAATAAAGCGCCCAAGAGGCCTGTATGCGCTTTTCTGCCTTTCGGCAGAGCGGGCCTAACGGCGCATATCATATAACCGGAGCGTTGGCCGCCGTATGAGTGAATTTTACAAGCGCGCGATAAAAAAACTGGATAAACTCACCGCCGAGCAATGCCGGGAACTTTTGGTGTCGGCGGCGGAAGAAATTGAGCGTTATGAGACAGTGCTCGATTCCCTTCCCGACGGCATCCTGGTCTGCGATGAGAACCACTGCCTCATAATGGCGAACAAGGCCGCGCAGCGGCTGATCCCGATGAATCATATTGAGGCCGGTAATATCCCCCTATGGTCGGCGGTACTGGAAGAGCGGGTGCTGGATTTTTTTAAGGAAACCCTGTTGAGCGGCGACCGCGTGCTGGAACGGGAGATCGATGTTGAGACCCAGGGGCAGAACCGGCTGCTTTCGATCAGCGTGTTTCCCCTGGTGCGCTCCCACCGGATAACCGGTTCCCTTATCTACATCGAAAATATTACCGAAAAGCGGAGCAGGGAAGCCCGGCTGCGGCGGGCGGAAAATTTGGCAAGCCTTACCACATTGGCCGCCGGGGTCGCCCACGAAATTAAAAATCCCCTTGGGTCAATCTCTATCCATCTTCAGTTGATGCAAAAAGCCCTGTCGAAGAATCAGGAGGCAAAGGCCGAAGATAGTTTCGGCGGGCTTTTCAGTAAATATATTAACGTGTTGAATGAGGAAGTGGAGCGGCTCAACCATATTGTCGTTGATTTTCTGTTTGCGGTCCGCCCTATGAGCCTTGAGCTTCGGGAGGCTGATATTAATGTTTTAATTGCGGAACTTGTCGAATTTGTCCGTCCCGAAATGGAACAGTCCCACATACGGGTTTTTCTGGAACTCGAAGAAAACCTTCCGTTGATTCTTATGGATGAGCGTTACATGAAACAGGCCCTGCTCAATCTGATCAAAAACGCCCAGGCTGCCATGAGCGGGGGGGGGCTTTTAACCATCGCCACCATCAGGGAAGAAAATGAAATCAGAATAAGCGTCTGCGATACCGGCGTGGGTATCAGCGAGGAAAATCTTAAAAAAATATTCGAGCCTTATTTTACCACCAGGGAAACCGGTTCGGGCCTGGGGCTGACTTTGGTTTTCAAAATCATTCGGGAGCATCAGGGGGAAATTTCGGTTGATTCTCGGGAAAGGGTCGGCGCGTCTTTTGATATTACCCTGCCCGTGCCCCAGAAGGAACAGCGGCTCCTGGCGTATAACGGTGATTCCGAAAAGGCCTGGGGAGGGGAACGATGAAATTTAAACTCCTTATCGTTGATGATGAAAAAAACATCAGAGAAGGCCTTGCCGCTTCCCTTGAAATGGACGGTTATGAAACGGTATGCGCCGCCGACGGGGACGAAGGCTGGAAGCGTTTCTGCAGGGGCGACATAGACCTGGTTATCAGCGATCTGCGTATGCCCGGCATGGGCGGCGAAGAATTGCTGCGCCGCATTCTCGCGGAAACACCGGGCCTGCCGGTGATCATTCTCACCGGTCACGGCACGGTGGAAAGCGCCGTTACCGCCATGCGGGACGGCGCCTACGATTTCCTCACCAAGCCGGTTAATCTTGACCGCCTCTCGCTCCTTGTCAAGCGGGCGCTGGCAAACCGGGAAATGGCCCTGCGGCAGCGTCAAATGGAAGAAGAACTGGAACGCCGCAACAGCTTTGAGAACATTATCGGCACTTCCGCCGTTATGCGCAAAGTCTTTGATACCGTGACGCGGGCCGCCCCTACCAGAGCGTCAATTCTTATCACCGGCGAATCCGGCGTCGGGAAAGAGCTTGTGGCCGACGCCATCCATGAACTTTCGCCGCGCAAGGGGAAGCCCCTGATTAAAGTCCACTGCGCGGCCCTCTCAGCGGGGCTTTTGGAAAGCGAACTCTTTGGTCACGAGAAGGGCGCTTTTACCGGCGCGGTCTCCCGCAAACGGGGGCGCTTCGAGCTTGCCAATGAGGGAACCCTTTTCCTGGACGAGATCGGGGAAATCGATCAGAACATCCAGATAAAACTTTTGCGTGTACTGCAGGAAAGGGAATTTGAACGGGTCGGCGGCGAAGATACCATTGAGACCGATGTGCGCATTGTCACGGCGACCAACAAGGAGCTTAAAGCGGAAATAGAAAAGGGTAATTTCAGGGAAGATCTCTATTTCCGCCTCAACGTGGTAAACATTCACGTCCCTCCGTTACGCGAAAGAAAAGACGACATCCCGCTCCTGGCCGCTTCGTTCCTCAGGGAATTCGCCGCTGAAAACGCAAAAACCATCGAGGGTTTCCACGAAAAGGCCCGTTCCCGCCTGTACGCATACGATTGGCCCGGCAATATCCGCGAGCTGCGGAACTGTGTTGAAAGCGCGGTAGTCATGTGTCAGGGAAACGTCATTACCGAAGAAGACCTCCCCCCCGCCCTGAGGGCCGCCCCTGAAGACGGCTGGATACGCATTCCTCTGGGCACGAGCCTTGAGGAAGCGGAAAAGATTATTATCCGGGACACCATTTCGTTCCACAAGGGCAGAAAGGCTAAAGCCGCCGATACCCTGGGCATAGGGCGGAAGACACTGCACCGCAAGCTGACCGAGTGGGGAGATTCGTCCGCTGAAGAGGAAA
>JAISYA010000114.1 GCA_031270205.1 Treponema sp. | reverse complement strand
CTGGACACCTGTACGGTCCTGTGGTACTTAAACGGCGATTCCCGGCTTTCCGTTAAAGTACGAGATCTCATTGAGGATACCGCTAATAGGATACTTGTCAGCCTGGCTTCCGTATGGGAAGTTGCCATCAAGGTCAGTGTTGAGAAACTCAAATTTCCTAACGGCGCTGCCGGTTTTGTCGAACAAATAAAAGAAAAAGCTCTCACGCTTCTGCCCATCAAGGAGGAATATATCCTCAAAGTAGAAAAGCTGCCATTTCATCATCGCGATCCCTTTGATCGTCTTATTGTTGCTTCCGCCCAAGTGGAAAAAATCACCTTGTTATCAGACGATACGGAAATCAAGAAATATAAAGTGGCACGCAAGTGGTAACCAGAGGCGCCAGGCGGCTTCCGCCGGGGACAGAGCAAGCCGCCGGTATTGCGCTTCATCCAGGGCAAAGTCTTTGCGCCGTTCCTCGAAAAGAGTCTCGCTTGAAAAATGGCTGTTCTTTGCCAGATCGCAGGCCGTCTCGATAGCGTCTTTCAGTCTCGCCTGTGCGGCTTCCTTGTCCGCCGAATATGCGGGTTTCCAATTTGAGGTTAAAACCTCTTCAATTCTGGTTGTTTCTTCAAGAATTTGAAAGTAAGTGCTTTTGCCCTGTCACGGGACTAAAACACTATTGTTTTTTGAAGGCCGTTGTGGCACAATGGTAAATCATGGCTTCCCTTATTGAACCCAAAGTCCTGAAAGGCTTCAGGGACTTTTTGCCCCCGGCTGAAATGGCGCGCCGGCATTTAACCGAACAAGTTGAGGCCTCTTTCCGCTCTTTCGGTTTTGTCCCCATTGACACCCCCGCTCTGGAATACGCCGAAATTCTCCTGGGCAAGGGAGGGGGCGAAACGGAAAAACAGATATACCGTTTCAAAGATAACGGCGGCCGGGACGTGGCCCTCCGCTTCGACCTGACCGTTCCCTTTGCCCGCTTCGTGGCCCTGCACCAGGGGGAAATTACTTTCCCGTTTAAGCGTTACCATATCGCCAAGGTGTGGCGGGGCGAAAACACCCAGCGGGGACGCTACCGGGAATTTACCCAATGCGACTTTGACATCATCGGCAGCGACAGCGCCGCCGCGGATTTTGAAATCCTCCTCATGATCCGCGCCACCATGCTCGCCCTGGGAACGGACGTGCGGATCCATGTGAACCACCGGGGCCTTTTTAACCGCTTCCTTTCCCGCACAGGCGTCGGCGAAAAATCGGTGGAAGTACTCCGCGTCGTGGACAAACTTGCAAAGGTGTGCGAAGCGGAAACCCGAAAAAACCTCGCCGCTCTTGCGGGCGATTCCGGCGCGCAGAAAATTCTCGATTTTATCGGCGCGGGCGGCGGCAATACCGAAAAAACTTTCGAGGAAACCCTTGATCGCATAACGGCGCTTTCGGGCGGCCCTTCTCCCGAATCAGAGCGGCTTGACATGCTCAGGCGCTTCATGCTTGACGCGGGCGCGGCGGATTCCTTCAGCCTTGACCCCTCCATCACCAGGGGGCTTGATTACTACACCGGCGTGGTGTTTGAAACCTTCCTCACCGAACTTCCCGATATCGGCTCAATCTGTTCAGGCGGCCGCTACGACGACCTTGCCGGCCTCTACTCAAAAAACAGGATCAGCGGCGTGGGATCCTCCATCGGCCTTGACCGGATGCTGGCAGCCCTGGAAAGCCTCGGCAAAAGTCCCGCGGCCGTGTCGTACGCCGCTGTGGCCATTGCCTGCGTCAAACAGGAACGCTCAGGTTTTTACCATGCCCTTGCCGCGAAATTCCGGCAAGAGGGAATCCCCTGTGAAGTGTTTTCCGAAGACGCCGGCGGCAATCTGGTCAAGCAGTTTGTGCTCGCCGAAAAAAAAGGCCTGCGCTGCATCATCATCCCCGGTGAAAATCCCCCGGATGATCCGCTCACCCTGCGGAATCTGAAAACGCGGCAAAACCGGGAGGGGCTTTCATTTTCGCAAGCCCTGGAAATTCTGCGGGACTTCGTGTGTTAACCGAAAATCCCCCGCATTGAAAAGCCGCGTAGACGAAAGGGAAAATATCCTCTAAACTGGGCCTGTCCCAAAACCAATTGTACAAGGAGTTACTATGATCGAAAAAAATATCCTGGACATTTTACGAATAGGCATATTTTATGACGGCTATTATTTTTACAAGGTCAGCAATTATTACAAGTATGAGCATGAAAAAAAATCGCGGATAAGCATCAGTGGCCTGCACGAATTTATCAAGAGCGAAGTGGCCGCCCAGACCAAACTGGACATGCGCCAATGCCAGATCATCGATGCCCATTATTTCAAAGGCCGCTCGTCCGCGAAAGAGCTGGGTGAAAAAGTGCAGAGTGAGCGGGTTTTTGAGGATATTCTGATGCGGGAAAATATTGTTACCCATTACCTGCCGCTCCGTTATGGTGAAAACAACGTGGCCCAGGAAAAGGGCATAGACGTATGGCTCGCGCTTGAGGCCTACGAGCTTGCCATATACAAACACTTTAACATTCTCGTCCTGGTTGCGGGTGACGGTGATTATATTCCGCTGGTCCGTAAGCTCCACACCCTGGGCACTCAGGTCATGCTTATCTGCTGGGATTTTTCCTACCATAATGAAAGAGGCGATATGGTGGAAACAAGAACATCCAGGCACTTGCTGGAAGAAGTTTTTTATCCCGTGCAGATGCACCAGAAAATTGAACAAAACAACAATGAATTTATTAAAAACCTGTTTGTAGCTGAGCGGACTTTTGAAAAATTACCCGTTGTGTTTAACTCCAAGCCTGAAAGTGAAATCAATGAGGAAGAGGAAAATGAGGAAGCGGAAGCGGAAGGGGAAGAATTTACTTCCGTCATTGTCAGCATCAATCCTAACGGGTTTGGTTTTATAAAAGACGAGGAACGGAACAATATTTTTTTCCATTACAGCATGGTCACCAACCGTGATTTTTCCGATCTGTCTAACGGCATGAAGGTGAAATACACGCTTGAGGAAGACGAGGAACGAAGCAAGCGGGATGGCGCTCCCCGCTTCCGGGCCACCAGGGTTACGGTGATTGACGGCTGAACGCGGCAAACCGCAAGCGCGGCGCGTCAGCCCAATTCCGTTGAGCGCCGCCACGCGGCTTCCACCGCGTTTATCACCGCGCCCCGGAACGCGCCGTTCTCAAGGGCGGATACGCCGGCGATGGTAGTTCCGCCGGGTGAGCAGACCATGTCCTTTAATTCGCCGGGGTGCCTGCCGGTTTCCTGGACCATTGCCGCCGAACCCAGGACAGTCTGGGCGGCGAAGCGCAGGGCCTTGTCCCTCGGCAGCCCCGCCTTTACCCCGCCGTCGGCCAGGGCCTCGATAAAAAGATACACAAAAGCCGGCCCCGAACCCGAAAGGCCGGTCACCGCGTCCATGTAAGATTCCGCCACCCGCTCCACCACGCCCGCGCCCGAAAGAATTGTTTCCAGCCCGGCGATTTTTTCCGCCGGAACCGCAGGCGAGGCCGCCAGGGCAATCATTCCCCTGGAAATGAGCGCCGGCGTGTTGGGCATGATCCGCGCCACCGGTACAGCGGCGGCGTCCGTCCCGCCGCCGGCCAGCGCCGCCTGGATCTTTTCGATGGACCAGCCGGCCGCCATGGAAACCAGAACCGGCGGCTTTCCGGCGGCCAGCCGTTCCCGGAGCGCGGCGGCTGTCTCCGCCAGCACACCGGCAAGGGCCTGGGGCTTAACCGCGAGGAAAACATAATCCCCCCGCATAACCGCCTCGCCGTTGGATGCATAAAGCGCCGCCCCCAGCGCCCTGGCCGCGGACTCGGCCTTTGCCCCGTCCGCGTCGCTAAAGCCGATACTCGTTCCCTCAACCGCGCCCGCGGCTTTCATCAGCGCAAAACCCATATTTCCGCTGCCTATACAGGCGATAACAATATCCATGAAGACATTCTTGCAGAGGGCCGGCAAAAATTCAAGGACATCCCCCGCATTTACAGGCCCGGCCTCCGCCCAAAACGCTACACCGAAAGCACCCGGCTGCCGCGCTCCAGAGCCACAAGGCCCGTACGGGCCAGTTCGAGAATACCGTAGGGGCGCAGGAGTAACAGAAGGCCATTGAGTTTTTCCATGCTGCCCGTGGCCTCAATAGTGATGGTGGAAGGGGAAATATCAATAACCCTGGTACGAAAAATACCGGCGATTTCAAGGACCGCGGGCCGGACCGCCTCGTCCGCGCCAATTTTAACGAGCATAATTTCACGGCGTAGACACGAGTACGGGTCCAGCTCCCGCACGGCGATCACATCAACCAGCTTGCTCAACTGCTTGATGATCTGCTCAAGTACCCTTTCCTCGCCGCTTACCGCGATAGTCATCCGCGATATTGTGGGGTCTTCGGTTTCACCCACCGTCAGGCTGTCAATGTTGAATCCCCGGCGGCTAAAAAGCCCCGATACCCGGCTCAGTGTCCCCGCCCGGTTTTCCACCAACGCCGAAACCACGTGCATCCCCCCAGGATGCATGCGCTCGGAAAAATGAGCTTCCCCGGAAGACGCCTGTACGTCTTCGGCTTCCTGTGCGCACTGCCCCATACTACCCCCATTGACCAAAAGACCGCCCGCCAGCGGACCTGATTAGCGTTTCCCTCAAATAAAACCAGCATTACCATAGCAAAAAGGGAAAACTTACACAAGCAAGCCGGCAGCCAGGGCATCGGCGTTTGCTTTTTTTGGTTGGCACATACGGTGCGGGCGGCATACTGTGCGGCGCTATAAGCGCGGGCCGCGCGGGAAACACCCGCCACAGGCCGCGCGCACAGGCGCTGGTATCCGCCGTATCCCTTTCCCTGCGCCGATCCCGCCCTGTTCCGCCTTGCCGCGAGGGCGATTAATCCCTTTCAATACAGCCTATGTCGATCTCACAACATAGGCTATGTCGATCCTGCAACATAGTCTATGTCGATCCATCCACATAGCCTATGTCGATCCATCCACATAGCTTATGTCGATCCATCCACATAGCCTATGTCGATCCATCCACATAGCTTATGTCGATCCATCCACATAGCTTA
>JAISYA010000102.1 GCA_031270205.1 Treponema sp. | reverse complement strand
TTATAAATGTAAAACAATATAAGGCAATATTAAAATATATAAAATTGGAACCGGATAATGTTGTTTTGGACATTGGTTTTGGTAATGGATATTTAATAAATAAATTATTGAAAAAGAATATTCAGATAAAAATTTATGGCATAGAAATCTCAAATGATATGGTAAATAAAGTTGAAATAAACAATAGACGTAATATTGAAGATGGAATTTTGAAATTATTATTAGAAAATATTAAACAAACATCATTTGAAAAAGATACATTTGATAAACTCTACACAGTAAATACTTTTTATTTTTGGAATAACCTGGAACAATGTTTTTCTGAAATTAAAAGGATATTAAAAGCAAAAGGGATATTTCTCAATGTAATATATACAAAAGCATATTTGGATAAAATAATTTATACAAAATATGGTTTTCAAAAATACACTGTGGAAGAAATTGAAAATATAACAAAAGACAAAGGAATGGAAATAATTGAAACAATAGAAATACAGAAAAATAAATCAAATTGTATAATAACAAAAAATATAAAATAAAAATATATTGAGGGGTTTGGTACTTCGCATAACAGGTCTGTTTACGCTTCGCCGCAGTAGCGGCTCGGGGTTCCGTGTGGCTAGGTCATTTCGCTTCGCTTCATTCCCACGCCACACTTCACCCACATTTTTGCGGTTGCTGGAACGCTTCGCGTTCCTTTATCGCAACCGCAAAAACGTCGCATACAGCCGGAACGTTATGCGACATTTGGGCTAAATTTTTTGAATTTTTCCAAAAAATGACTTGACAAAGAATTGTGGAAGGAATATATTGAAAAAACGGAGGATTTTATGAAAAAGTATTTTATTGTGGTTGGTTTATTGTTTATTTCTCTTTCAGTTTTTGCGCAATCAATTGACAAAAGCCAATATAAGGAAATCGATTTGTTTAGTTATAAAGTTGAAGGGAACCAAAAAGAACGAGAATATCCTGTTATATACAAAATGGTATTAAAATACTGGTCCCAATCGGGAACCACTGTGAATTTTGAAGATGACGCTGGTGACATGATTTCATTACAAACAACTAAAAGATGGACATTTAATAGAGGGCAAGTAGTTACCGTTTATTTTACAGCAAGACATTCAAAATATGGATCTTGGCTGGATGAAAAACTAGATGATATAGAAACAAGTACAATATCATCTGTAAAACCTTGGCTTCCATATGTTTCTAATGGAAAAACAAATTTACATGGCTGGTATTTACAAGACATGGGAAACGGGACTTATAAAGAAGTATATTTTGAATAAAATATACAAAGGATGGATTTATGCAAATTAACATTGGTGCTGATGAACTTATTTTGTGGTTGCGAAAAAACAATAAAGCAATAGGTGTTGAAAATATTGTATTAGGTCGTAAAATTATTGACTTAATTACAAATTTAGGTGGACAGCCAATAGTTGATAATCAACCGTCTATTTGGGCAAATGACTTGAGCGATGTGGCAATGGCACGTTTGGGATTAGCAAAGACATCGGAACAATACGAAATTGATATAGCTATACTGCCAAAGTTATATGAAGAATTGACAAAATGGTAGTACGCCCCAACATCGCATAACGAGGCTGTTGAATTAGTCGGCTTGGATAGGGATATGCCTCCCCTATAGGCTCGGGGCATATATCCTGTATAGAATCACAGGCTTAGCCCGCTTTTTGCCCGCCCTTCCGCAAATCCGCTTCCGTCCTTCCCCCTTATCCTCCGCTCCCTGTTCCCTGTTCTTTGCTCCCTGCTCCCTGCTCTTTGCTCTTTGCTCTTTGCTCTTTGCTCTTTGTTCTTTGTTCTTTGTTCTTTGTTCTTTGTTCTTTGTTCCGACCGCTTGCCCGTTCCGTGCTACGCTGTCGCACATACGCGGAGCGAAGCCGGAGATTTATTTCACTTTTTGCGTGATTTCGGCCCGAATTCGCGTGATTCCGGCCTTTATCCGCGCCGTTTCGGCTATAGCCGTAACGATTCACGCTATAGCCTGAACGATTCGTACCTGGGTACGAGCCGTTCGTACCTGGGTACGAGTCGTTCGTACCTTGGCCTGAATCGCCGGATTACAAGCCCCCGCGGAGGCGCTTGTTATAAGGAGGAGCGCATGGGTGATTTTATTCCCCGGAAGGACAACGAATTTGACAGCTGGATTGCCAACTACGCCCACCAGGTCCAGCAGAACACCTCGGGGCAAAACCCCGTGTGGACCCACATACCAGCCGCCGACGTGCTCAAGCTCGTCAACCTGCGCGGCGCGTGGAGCGACGCCTACGAGGCAACGCTCACGCCCCACGCTCCCGCCGTTACCGAGGCGAAAAACGATGCCCGCGCCGCCGTCGTAGCGTACATGCGGATCTTCACCAACAAATACCTGCGCTACGATCCGGTAAGCGACGCGCAGCGCCTTGCCTGCGGCGTGCATATCCGGCAGCCGCCCGCGCCCATCCCGCCGCCGGTGACGGTGCCGGAGCTTATCCCCGACACCAGCGTGTCCCACCGCGTGAGCATCCACTACCGGGTGCTCGGCTCGACCAAGCGGGGCAAGCCGCCCAAAGTGGCCGGCATCGAGATCCGCTCGGCGATTCGGGACACGCCGCCTGTGACCATTGAGGAAGACCTTATCCATTCCCATTTCGACACGAAAAGCCCGCTGGTACTGCATTTTGACGAAGACTCGCGCGGCAAGCGGCTGTATCTGGCGGGCCGCTGGGAAATACAGCGGGAAGGCATTAAGGGCGATTTCGGGCCGGTCATAGATGTGATAATCCCGTAGGCAGAGAGCGAAGAGCGAAGAGCGGGGTATCCCGCCCGGCCCGGTTAAATGTACTTTTGCAGGTTTTCGGCTTCCATGCGGAAACCTTTGGCGACGGCGGGAGCGCCGCCGTCCCAGCCGGCGGCCAGCATTGCTATAGCGAGGAGAAGGCCGCCGTTGCCGGGAAGGTAGAGGGGCAGGTCCTCCCTGCCGCCCTGGGCGTTGTGGCCGTTGGGAAGCCAGGTGTTCTTCGGGCTTTCCATGAGCAGCAGTTCCATCGCGTCGCCGCCCCGGCCAAGACGGGCCGCGCACATGGCCATCATGGGGAAGTCCCAGCCCCACAGGGATTCGCGGTCCCAGACCGAAAGCGCGCGGTCCAGCGTGGCGTTCATAATCCCCCGGTCTATGCCTTCGCCGGGGAGCATCCCTAGCATGGCCAGCATTGAGGGATGGTCCGTGTAAAAAGGAGCTTTGGTAAAAGTCGCCGGGCAGCGCTCGTGGGCCGGAAAGACCCCGTCGTACACGGCGGGCCGGGCAAGTCCCCCGGCGACGCGGGCAAAATCCGCCCGTTCCGCTTCGCCCAGGCGCTTCCGCCACACATTCGCCTGCCGCAGCGCCCAGCGGAAATACTCGACCTCATAGCCGGGGTTGCGCACGGTCCGGGGATCAAAGCGCTCCTGGGCGGGAATGAGGGGCGGCCCCAGCACATAACGGTTTCCGTCCCAATGGGCGAAGCTCGCCATAAAGCGGGCGCTTGCCTCCACCACTTCCCGGTATTCCTCAAGAAAGGCCCGGCAGGAAGGCGAAGGAGACTGCGCGCCGCTCTGCGCTCCGGCACAGGCCCGCGCCCGGTAGCAGAGTTCCGCCAAAAGCACCGGGTGGGGCTGCTGCCAAACCAGGAGGACCGCTATGGAAGAGGGGGTGTTGCGCCCGTCCGGGCCGGTCATCTTGGGCCAGCGCGCGCCCGCGTAGCCCTGGGAGGCGGCGAGCCGTCGGGCACGGGGGAGGGAGCGCTTGTACCAGGCCAGGCTTCGCTCAAGCTCCGAGGGCCGGTTCCAGAGGGCAAAGTGGGCCGAGTGCCAGTAGTACATTTCCAGGTGAAACTTGCCGTACCAACTGTTGCAGGTAAGCCCTGTTTCAGAAGGAGGCAATGCGCCCCGGCTTTGTATGGCCGTAAGGTATTGGGAGAGGACAATGCGCCGCTCCAGCTCAAAGGCCCTTGGGTCTGTCGAGGCGCTCAAATCCAGCGCTCCCCCGTCCCGCCAGTAGCCTTCCCAGAAGGCCGCGGCCGCCTCCTTTGCCTCCGCAAATCCCCCGGGGAAATCCGCGCCTTTTTCCCGGCTGAAACGCAGGGAAAGCTCCAAAACCCCGGCGCGCTGCCCGTCAAAAACGACCGTATGCGAAGGCGCGTCAAAATGAAACGAAAGCCCCGGACTCATGGAAATCAGCGCCTCGTATTCCAAATCGTCCATGCGGCGTGTAATCCGCAGGCGGCCGGGGAGGGCTTCGCATACAGTCCGGTGCCGGCCGGGAAGGGAAAAGTCCCCGCCGCTTTTTTTGTGGCTGCCGTAGGGAAAGGAGAGGCGCAAACCGGGGGGGGGCGCTGCCGGGGACGCCGGGGCCGGCATGGTGATCCGCAGGCTCACGGTGTCCTCGTCGGGGCGGACTACCGTTTCAACTATCAGCGGTCTCTCCCGCACGGTAAAGCGGGAGACCAGGAGCCCCTCCCCCATATCAAGGGTTTGGTACAGCGGGACAAAATCTTCATAACGCGCCCCCTCGACCAGGAGGCCCAAATGCGCCAGATTGCAGCGGTGGGGGTTCTGCCGCAGGCTCTTGAAGAGCTCTTCCTGTCCGGCCCCGTCGACCGCGTATCCCACCTGACGGCCATAGGCGTCAAAAGGAACAAGCCGCAGGCCCCTGTCGTCCTGTGGGGAACCGGGGTAACTATGCCAGCCCCACTCCGCCATGGTACAAAGCGGGCAGGGGCTGTATTGATCGGGGAAACTTTGCAGGCCGGTAAAGTCGGCGGTAAAGCAGAAGCTTCCGTTTCCCAGGGAAAGGGGCGCCCCGGTCATCGCCCTTTCGTAGCAGGGATTATGCCGTGAAACCAGGGCTTTCCGGTCAATCATGGGTACCTCCCGCCGTCATGCGCACATTGTACCATTGAGGAAAAAACGCGGCAATCTCGCAGGGCTATTGCATTCACTTTCAGGATACCTCGGTTTTCAGGCCGTTTTAGAGCGCATACAGGCAATCCCGGCCCTTACCCCCGAATTTTCCCGCTCCGAATCGACAAAATTGAGGATGCCAGAGCGGAGAGAGCGATAAGGACAGCCGCGATGGAGGGGAAGCCGGGCATGATTATCATAAAATTGTAAATGCCGTGAATGACCACCGCGGTAAGAAACCGGAAGACCGCCTGGGGAAAATGTTTTCGGAACAGCGCCACGGATGCGCCGACGCGGGAACCGCAGGCGCCGTGCAGGGGGGCGGCGGTAACAGCCCGGAGCAGGACGGCGCCGGCGCTGGATGCGCCGTAAGAGGCGCTTTCAAGGATCGCAAAGCCAAGACCGGCGACCAGGCCGGCGGCGGCTCCCTGTATAACATCATTGTAGGAAAAGGGAGGCGTCTCCTCCGCGCCGGACAGGGGGAAGACAGAGCGGCCGGATTCTTTTTGCCGCAGGCGGCCGCTTATCCCGAAAAAGATCAGCAGCATGATGAAGCGGCTCAGTTCCTCGGTCAGGGCCACACGGATAAAAATCTGAACAAACAGACCCCATTTGCCCGCGGCCAGGGCGCTTCCCGCCGGAGGGAAAAAACTCTGGAAAAGGAGCGCGGGGAAAAAGGCCGCCGCGCCGGCCAGCAGGGCGCATAAAAAAAGGATAAAAGAAAACGGGCGGCGGCTGGCGCGGAACCAGATATACACCGCGATTGCGGGAATGGCGGAAATAAAAACAAGAAGGAACAATACCCATAAGCCGGACATAGATAGCTTATATAGATAGCATATTATCAAATATTTCGATAGGGTAAGTTTAGGGTAACTTTATGGAAGATATTTTCCTTGCCGGCCCGAAACATTCGGGAAAAACCAGCGCGGGCAAAGCCCTGGCCGCTCTCTGTTCCGGCCGCTTTATCGATCTGGACGAATTGGTTGCGGAGCGGAGCGGGGAAAGCCCCCGCTCGCTTTACACCGAAGGTCCCGCTGTTTTCAGGAAAGCCGAGGCCGCGGCGCTGGCCGCCCTCATCGGCTCAGAAACGATCCCCGGCGCGCGCATTGTCGCCGCCGGGGGCGGCCTTATCGACAACCCTGACGCGATTGCCCTGCTGGAAAACACAAAAACGGCCCTGTGCGTGTATCTTGATGTATCCGCGGAAACCGCCTGGGAACGGATCAGCGGAGCGGCCGGCGGGGAACTTCCGCCCTTTCTCAAAACCGGAAATCCCCGCGAGACGCACCGCGCCCTGCACGAGCGGCGGGCGGCCGCCTACCGGCAATTCGCCCGGCTCACCATTGAAGCGGAACGGAAAAGCCCCGAAGAAATCGCGCGGGAAATTTTGGAACGTCTTACGCATTAAAACGGCGGCAAGGTAAAATGAATTAATCCGTCAGGTTTTCGGCGGCTTGCCCGCGGCCTTTACCGGCAGAGCCGCTTTTTTCTGTGCCGCCAGCCGGTTTATCAATTCCGGAATTGCGGGGGAGGAATTTCGGTTTCGCGCACGGGCAAGCAGTTCTTCCGCGGTGTCAAATAACTTGAGCGCGGCAAGACAGTCAACACGGTCGGAAAGGTATTCCAGGTTGTCGGGCGCGGCGGCCAAAGCCCTGCGGTAAAAAGTGTCGGCCCGCTCAAAATCGCCGGAGCGGAACAGCAGTTTTCCCGCGCAATGCGCGGTCAAGCCTTCGCTGTCATCTCCGTTATCGCTCAGGATTTTCAGCGCCCCGGTAAGATCCCCCCGCAGGTAACGGAGCGTCCCCAGGTTTACCCTGACCGCGGGAATTTCGCCGAGGGCGGCGGCGGCTTTTTGCAGATGCTGTTCCGCCGCTTCAAGGTCGGCGGGCTTCGGCGCGCCGGCGGCAAGGCGGATTTGGGCGGCAAAATTGTGCACCCATCCGTCGTCGCCCATGAGTCTGAGGGCGGCCTGCAAATCCGCGGCAAGTCCCGGAGCGCGGGCGTTGCCGGTAAGGATGTAACGGTTTTCCGCGAGCTTAAAACGGAACAGGCCGTAGTCCGGGGCAAGGCGGGCGGCTTCCGTGAGAAAACGGAATCCTTCGCGGCGCTTGCCCTTGCGGATAAGCAGCAGGGCGCGGAGGTAACTCACCGCGGGGTCCACCGCCGGCTGGGGGCTTGATTTGCGCCTGAGATTTTCGGCCAGAACCAATTCGGATTCGGAGCGCTCATAATCCCCGATACCGAAGGCCCATTTCCCCACCAGCGCGCGGGCTTCCCAGTCCCGTTCTCCCAGGGAAAGAAGCCTGGGTATCAAAGCGCCCAGTTCCTCATTATTATCCTGGCGCAGGAAAACCCTGCCGCCCTCAAGGCAGCGTTTCAGGGCTTCACTGTTTTTTCCCAAAAACATATAGGCGTTGGCGGCGTTCACCGCGTAAGACCCGTTTTCTTTATCCAGCTCAAAAGCCCTGTCCCACGCGGCAGCGGCCTTTTCATATTCTTTCAAATTCCAATGGGTGCGGCCAAGCAGGGCGCGGAGGGCGGGATCGTTTTTTTTGTCGTTCTTTTTACTAATATATTTTATAATATAGTTTTTAAGTTCAGTATATTTTTCCAGCTTGTCAAGGAGTTTCATTTTTTCGGCGGCGGCCGCTTCTTCCCCGGGGCCGTCACCCAGTTCAAGACAGGCATTGAGGTATTCTTCCGCCTCATCGTAGCGTTCCAGCCGCAGGGCCATGCGGGCGGCGAGGAGCAGCTCCTTGCGCGTCCGCGTCTCCGTATAAGTCGCCGTAACGCTCCGCGCCGCTTCTTCCCTTTGGTTCCACGCCCTGGTGAGCTGGGTTAACGCGGCGGAGGCGGCGCCGAGGGCGGCAAACGTTTCCGCCAGATGAAAACGGCTTTCCGCCGGAATCGCCAGGCTGTTATCCCATTTCCTGCGGAACTCTTCTACACTTTTGTTTCGGGAATCCACAGAGAGAAAATCCAGCCAGGAGCGGCATGTGCGTACCGTATTCGCGAAAATGCTTCCGGTTTGCTTTACCCCGGTTTCGTAGGAGGCCAGGGCAAAACCGATGTGCCCCTCCGTCAAAGCCGTGTCATACGTTTCGGCGATCCACTGGCCGCCGGTGAGGAATATCAGGTGATCGCCGCAGGCGGCCGCGGTGAGGTTTATCGTAAGTAGTATATCCTGCCCCACGCCTTCCGCCTGCATTGCGGAATCGGGAACTTCGGTCCAGCCGATCAGGGGCAGGAGCGAGTCGTTTTTCATTAAGTCGAGGCGGAAGTAACCCTTGCTGGAAACCAGCGCGAGATAGTAGTTCGACCGGTCGGCAATGCGGAACATAAGGCCCGCGGCGGCATAGCCCCCAAGGCTGTCCAGGCGGAGCTTTGCTTCAATGATCTGGTCCCGAAAGCGGCGTTCCGGCGCTTCAAGCCAGGCGATACTGCCGGTCTTTTTCAGGCTGAGGCACAGGGGGCCGTTTTCCCGATAGGCATCATACGAACTTTCTGTTTTAATATCAAAGGGGATTTTTTCGGCTTTGGAAAAATCAGTGATCCACTTTTCTTCCGCCGTCTTGTCCGGCTTAAGCCACCGGCGAATTTTGTTGGAAAGAATGTACAAGGATCGTTTCAGAAAGGGGAACATATAGTAAAGATGTACCGCAAAATCAACGAAAAGTCGAGGGGTTGGGACGCCAAACGTATCGACGTTTTTTTATTTCTTGCCGCCACCGTTCTGTGCCTTACGTTTATCGGTACTAACCTGTTTATAAAAAACGCCGCCGCCGCCCAGCGCGCCGAACTGATCCTTTCGCGGCAGTGTGAAGACCTGTTCGGCGGGGATCTTGCCGGCGCGTTGATCACAGAATTTGAGGAACGGCATCCCGAATTGCGGCTCAGGCTGGAAGGCGCGGATGCGGGCAATTCCGCTGAGCGGCCCGCCGCGCCCGACATCGTCTTTTTTGACGAAGGCCGTTTCAAGGTTCCCCGGACCGCGCTGATTCCGCTTGACCCGTACCTCGCTGCCGAAACCGGCGGCGAATCCCCCGCTTTGGCCGCCGAAGCCGCCGCCAAAGCCACCGCCGATCAACGGGCGATTCTCCTGGTCTCGTTCATGGACCTGTTGTTTTACAATATCGAAATTCTCGCGGCCGCCGGTTTTGACCGCCCGCCGAAAACCAGGGACGAATTCCTCGCCTGCGCAAAAGCGGTTTCGGGGCTGAGAGCCGCCCCGGACGGGACCGGCGGCTTCACCGGCTCAGGCGTGTACGGCGCGGCCCTGGGCCTGAGCGAAGACGATCCGCTGGCGCTGCGCCGCGATGTCTTTTCCTGGATATGGGCGGCGGGCGGGGAACTCAAAGCGCCGGACAGAGACGGCAGACCCTATTTTGCCGGCGGAACGGTAATCGACGTTATCGCCTTTTTGGAACAGCTCAACCGTGAAGGGACGTTCGCCCCGGGAACCTTTGTCAGAACCGGCGCGGACCGGATCGAGGAATTCGCCGGGGGAAAAATCGCCATGATGATCGCCTCCTCGCGGGAGATTCCCGTTCTGAGAAAACGGATGAACCCTTCCGCTTTCGGCGTCACGATCATACCCGGTTCGTCCGTTGCGGCAAAAAACGGCGTCGCCCTTTCAGGCGTCTATGCGGGTATCGGCGCCGGCTGCCCGCGGCCCGATGAAGCCTGGACTTTCCTTGCCTTTCTTGCGGAAAAAAGCCCGGCCCTTGCCGCCGGACTCTTAGCGGCGCCGGGCAGCCTTCCCGAATTCCCCGGCGTTTTTTCCGGCGATTACCTAAAGGAAGACCCCCTCTATTCAAAGGCCCTTGCCATTTTTGAAGCCTCGGAGATCGTTCAGGGATTTTCCGGAGAATCCGCGGAGGAGCTTGAACACGTGGTACGCGAAGAGCTGCGCCTGTTTTTTGAGCAGGAGCGAAGTCCGGCCGATACCGCCGCGGCGATACAGCGGCGCTGGGATTCCCTATAAATGCGCGCCCTGGTCAAACCCCGCCGGTTTTCCGGCTCTGTGCGGATACCGGCCTCAAAATCCCACACGATCAGGCAGCTCTTGATTGCGTCCCTCGCCGGCGGCGTTTCGGAAATCCGCTATCCCCTTGACTCCCTGGATGCCCGTTCTTGCGCCGCCGCCTGCCGCGTCCTCGGCGCCGGCGTAACGGAACACCGGGAGGCGGACCCGCTCTGCCCCAATCCGGCGGACGCCCAGGGGAAAAAACTCGTCCGTTATACGATACGCGGCAACGGGGGATTTACCCGCTTCCGGCGCGGCGGCTCATCCCGCCTCATCGACGTAGGCAATTCCGGCACAACCCTGTACCTGGCCCTGGCGGCGGCGGCGCTCGCTTCGGCCCCCTTCGCGTTTACCGGCGACAGACAGATACGGCGGCGCAGCGCCGCTCCGTTACTGGAGGCCCTTGCCGGCCTGGGCGTCCGCGCCAAATCCGCTCATAACAACGGCTGCGTCCCTATCATCATTCAGGGGCCGTGGAAGGGCGGGACGGTGAGCCTCCCCTGCCCCACCAGCCAGTACCTCTCCGCGCTGCTGCTCGCCGCGCCCCTGGCGCCCGCCGGTACAATCACCGGTATTAAAGTGCCCCTGCTCAACGAAAAGCCCTACATCAAAATGACGCTTGCGTATTTACAGGCCCAGGGCATTCCCTTTACGGCGGCAGCGGACCTTTCCCTTTTTGAGATTCCCGGCGGCTCTTCCTGGACGCCGTTCAGCCGCTCCGCGCCCGGGGATTTTTCTTCCGCTGCCTTTCCCGCCTGCGCCGCCGCGGTTTCGGGCGGCCCGGTCACGATCCTCGGCCTTGATCCGGACGACCCCCAGGGCGACCAATTCTTTTTCGATATGCTCGCCCAAATGGGCTGTAAGGTAGAATGGAAGCAGGTTGAGACGGAGAGGGCCGCCTTTTCCGGCGGCCCTGAAAGCGCCTGGTCGGTTACCGTTTCCCGTTCCGGCCCCCTGCGGGGCGGCGTCTTCGATCTAAACGCCGCGCCCGACCTGCTCCCCGCCGCCGCCGTTACCGCCGCCTTTGCCCGCGGGGACACGGCCCTGGTTAACGTTGCCCACGCCCGCATCAAGGAAACCGACCGCGTCTCGGTAATGGCCGGAGAACTCGCCAAACTGGGCGTCAACTGCACCGAGCGCCCCGACGGCCTTATCATCCACGGAAAGGCCGGAAGCGGCATTTCAGGCGGCGCGGTTGACGGCCACGGCGACCACCG
>JAISYA010000034.1 GCA_031270205.1 Treponema sp. | reverse complement strand
CCGCGAACATAAAAGCGCTTGCAAAAAACGGCGGCTTTATTTTCGCGGGCGTGCATAACCTGCTGCCCGAAATCCCCGAACATCACCTTAAGGCGATGCTTGACGCTTTCAGGGATAACAGGGATTATGTTATAAACGCGAAAGAGGAAACCGTGTCTGCTTAAGCAGACGGCATGTCTAACCAGGCGATAAAATTTTAAGCGCCGCGGAAAAGCGGCCCAAAAGGAGTCTTTATGCCCGATTTAACCCGTTATCCCGCCACGCAGGGCGGCTGGAAAAAATACCCCGGAAACCCCGTCATGGGCGACGCGAAACTCGGTACCTGTTTTGACGTGCTGGTCTTTCCCAAGTACGGCAAGGGAATCAGCCCCGCCGCGCCCGGGGAAAAAAGTGACGGCTTCAAAATGTATTTTTCCTGGCGGCCCAAAAAATCGCTGGCCACAACGACGAGCGCGGACGGCGTTTCGTGGTCAAAGCCAAAGATCATCCTGGGGCCGAATCCCGCGTCCGGCTGGGAAGACGACATTAACCGCAACGCGGTGGTCGAAAAAGACGGCGTCGTTCATATCTGGTACACGGGCTTTGCCCACAACGGGCGTCACTGCTGGATCGGCTATGCCGCGGGAACTGACGACGATCACCTCGTGCGGCTTGGCAACGGGCCGTGCCTGACGCCGGAACAGCCCTGGGAGTATCACGGCGTCATGAACCCCTGCGTGCTCTGGGACGAAAAGTCCGGACTCTTCAAGATGTGGTACTCCGCGGGCGAAACTTATGAGCCGAATGTAATATGCTACGCTGAAAGCGACAACGGCTTTAACTGGCGCAAAAGGCGCGCAAACCCCGTATTTACGGCGGTAAAAGCCAATCATTACGAACAGGACCGCATCGGCGGCTGCCAGGTGCTCGCGTACAAGGGCGGGTACCTCATGTTCTACATCGGCTACGAGGACATCAACACCGCGCGCATCTGCGGCGCGTGGTCGCCGGACGGCGTAACCCGCTGGGAACGCTTCAAGGCGAACCCGCTTGTGTCCCCGGAAGCGGACAAGTGGGACGGCGACGCCTGCTACAAACCCGGCGTGCTCTACGACGAGCCAAACAAGCGCTGGCTCCTCTGGTACAACGGCCGCCACGCCGCGCCGGAATACATCGGGCTGGTCATCCACGAAGGGGAAGATTTATGGAAGTGAAGAGTGAAAAGCGGACGGCATTTAAGGAGCAGCTATGACACATAAAGAGCGTGGGCTTGCGCCATTTCTGCGGAAGGGGATGGATCGTTTCCCCATGTGGTACGGCGCCGCCAGGGAGACAACCGAAAACGTCAGGAAGGCCGCGGGAGCGGCGACCGATAACGAAGCACTCTACGGCCTAATCGATCTTGATTTTAAATCTGTTCAGGCCCGTTACAATGGGCCTCCTCTTGAGCGCTTTGAAGACGGAACATGGATGAACGAATGGGGCGTGAAGCGGGGCGGTGTGTATTACGGCATGGCGCTCAGCCATCCCCTCGCGGGGGCGGAGACTGTTGCCGAAGTGAAAGCCTACAAAGGTGCGGACCCTTCCTGGTATGATGTTTCAATACCTCCCGCGATGCAAGCCGATGTAAAAGATTACTGCACCATAGGCGGCTACTGGTCGCCTGTATTCCACGATTCGGAAGAACTCATGGGGCTGGAAGAATTTTTTGTGAATATGTACTCAAATGAAAAAGTCGTGGAAGCTATAATCGAAAAATGCTTCGCCTTTTATTACGAGCTTAACCGCAGGGCCTTCGAGGCGAGTCCCGGTGCTATCGACGTGTTTTGGACTTCCAACGATTTCGGCTCTCAGCGTTCGCTTTTAATATCCCCGGAAATGTGGCGTAAATTTTTCAAGCCTCCTCTGGCAAAACTCATGGAGCAGGCAAAAAAATACGGCTGTGTTACGGTCATTCATTCCTGCGGGGACATTCACGAGATAATCGGCGATTTAATTGATATCGGTGTTGACGCGATTAACCCCATACAGGTAGGCGCGGAAAATATGGACCCGGTTAAACTTGTCGAACAATTTAAAGACCACTGTGTTTTTTTCGGCGGCATTGACGAGAACCACATTCTCAAATTTGGAACCCAAAAACAGGTACGGGACGAAACCCGGCGCATCATCGATACCCTTGGAAAATACGGCAGGTACATAGTTGCCGCAAGCCATGATGTACTGCTGCCGGAAGTCCCGGCGGAAAATATCCTCGCCATGTACGACGAGGCAAAAAAGTATCCCGGTATATTCAACCTGAAAAAGTGAGCGTGTTCCAAAAACTGAAGTTTCGGAACGGCCTTGAGTAATACAGAAAAAGGGCAGGGAAGATCGTCATGGAAAAGAAAATCAAAAGTCTTTTATCCCGTATGAAGGAATATGTGGAACGGTTTAACCGGGAAGACAACGAGATCTACAAAAACGCCATCCCGAACAGCGGGGCTTATGAATGGATGGCCGCCCATATTCCCCTCATTGACATTCCCGACAAGGAACTTGAGGCGGTTTATTACTTCCGCTGGTGGACCTACAGGAAGCATATAAAAAAAGTGCCCACAGGGTACATCATTTCCGAATTCCTTCCCGATGTTCCCTGGGCAGGGCGCTACAATTCGATTTCTTGCGCGGCGGGACACCACCTTAAAGAAGGCCGGTGGCTCAGGGACGAGCCGGCTTTTGACGCGTATATTAACTACTGGTACAGGGACAGTGACAATATCAATTCGTATACCAACTGGCTTGATTACATGGTCTGTGAAATCGGCGCCCTGCGGAATGATTATTCCCTGGGCCTGAAAAACCTTGACCCTATGATCCACTATTACACCGAAAGGGAGCGGACGAATTTTCGTCCCGATTACGGCCTCTTCTGGGGGCTCTGTGACCGGGACGGGCAGGAGTTTTCCATCTCAGGCGATGGTTTCAGGCTTCCCCTGAACTGTTATATGGCGGGTAATGCCTGGGGCATTTCACAGCTTGCATCCCTGGCGGGCCGTTCAGCCGACGCGGAAAAATTTGATGAAAAACGCAGGGCGCTGGAAGCCAATATCGAAACATACCTCTGGTCGGAAGAAGACCGTTTCTACCTCAATATCCATGTTCCCGAAAAGGACGGCAAAGCCGACGCCACGCGGGAAGACAGCCGTTTCAAGGTAAAGGAACTGTGGGGCTATACCCCCTGGTATTTCGGACTTGCCCCAAAAGGCAGGGAAGATGCTTTTTCCGCCATGACAAATCCCGATGTCTTCTCCGGCGCGTACGGCCTTACCACAGCGGCGCGCTCACATGAATGTTACGGCATTTACTATACCGGTGAGGAATTTAACGCATGGCTGGCGCGGCGGGGCGAAAAGCCCTCAGGCCCCAAGGGCCACGAATGTCTCTGGCACGGCCCGTCCTGGCCCTTTGCCACTTCAATCGCCCTTTCGGGACTGGCCGCCTCGGAACGAAATGAGGACGGCCTCTTTTACAAGCTCCTTTCCCGTTATGCCGGAAGCCACCATCTGCATCCGCATAATTCAGGTGAAGACCAGGGCCCCTACTGGATCGACGAAGTCCAGCACCCGGATACCGGCGACTGGATCTCCCGAACCAGACTCGAAAAATGGTCGGACTCGGGCAATTGGGACGATACAAAAGGCGGCCCTGAGCGGGGCAAAGACTACAACCATTCAACCTTTTGCGACCTCGTAATCTCGGGCCTTTTCGGCATACAGATCCCCGAACCGGGAAGCCCCGCCGCCGCGCCGGTTGCCAAGCCCCGCTTCCCCGGGGACTGGCAAAACGCCTCCCTGTACCGCATTCCCTTTGGGGGAAAGCTATACGCACTGGAATACTCAGGCGGCGGACTCTCTATCGCCATTTTATAGTAAGCCGGGCGTGTTTCAAAATTATGATCCTCTAAACAATAAGCAAAAAACAGGCTCCTAGTTCCGTTCATAACAGCGGAGTAACATCTCATACATCTCGTCTATCGAGGCAAGCCGGGGATTGTTTTTATAGTCCCCCAATACCTGTCCGCAGTCGGCAATGGCGCGAATCTCGTCTTTAGTAACCTTAAGAGATTTAAAGTCTATCCAAAGGCCGATTTTTTTGAGGAAGCCGTCCATGGCTTCGCAGCTTTTTTCCGCCGCGGCGGCATCGTCTTCGGCGATCAGGGCCGGATTAAAGATCCGCCCCAGGGCGGCGAATTTTTCTTTAGCCCGAGACCAGGTGTAGCGGGTGAATTCGGGGTAGAACACCGCCAGGCTTTGCCCGTGGGTCACCTGGGGACAATGCCCCCCTATCTGCATCCCCAGGCCGTGGGGCAGGGTTACGCCGGCGGAGGCGATAACCATGCCCCCCACGGTGTCTGCCCAGGCCATTTGGGAACGGGCTTCCCGGCTGCCGCCGTCGGCCAGGACTTCAGGAAGGGCCCGGATTATGATACCCAGGGCGTCCAGGGCAAGGGTATCGGTAAGGGGATTGGAATTTACCGAAAGGTAGGCCTCAAAATTATGGCAGAACGCGTCGAATCCTGTCTGGGCGCTTACATCCTTAGGCATGGAAACCGTGAGTTCCGGGTCTACCAGGGCAAGTTTTGGGAAGATGTTTTTGTGCCAGATAGCGGACTTGTCTTTTTTAGCGGAATTGGTGATCACCGCGCAGGGGGTGGCCTGGCTTCCGGTGCCCGCGGTGGTTCCCACGGCAATAATGGGCAGCGTTTTTTCGGTAGGGCCGGAAGTGTAATGCAGATAATCCCAGGCGCTGCCGGGGTGGCTTGCTTCTACGGCGATTGCCTTGGCGGTATCCATGGACGAACCGCCGCCGAGACCGATAACCAGTTCCGCGCCGGAACGCCGGGCCATATCCGCCCCGGCGCTTACCACACCGGTAGTAGGGTTCGGGATAACCCCGTCGAAATGGGCGGCCTCCACACCGGCATTGGCAAGGTATTCCCGTACCCGGCCGTACAGGGCGGCCCCCGCGGGGGAGGAATGGCCGGTCACAACCAGGGCCCTTTTGCCGTACCGCGCCGCAAGGCCGCCGATTTCCTTAAGGCAGCCCCAGCCGAAGATAATTTCCGTAGGGGCGAAGTAGCTAAAGTTCTTCATGTACATTCCTTTCTTTCTGTCTCAGTTGTTCCGGTAGATCTGGTTACGCCGTATCTTGAAGACATTAGCGTCTTTGCGGCGCCTGGCCCGGCTGGTAGAGATAATAATCTTCTTCCCGTTCTGTTTCCAGGGCAGATCCCCGCCCTCTCCTAAAAGGGAGATACCGGCCAGTTCTCCGGGGTACAGGTGTTCCGCCAGACTGTTGATGATCACCTCGTCCCCAATTTCTCCCAGACAGAAGGCGTAAATAACATCATCCTTCAGCGTAAAGCGAATGTCCTTGGGAAGGTATTCTATTTTTTCCTCGTTGAAGGGACCTGATTTCTTTAATACCGTAGGCCCTTCCGCCGCGACTACCCACGGGGTAGTTCCGTAAATAGCCTCACCGTTTACTTCAAGCCATGCGCCGATGTCATACAATACCTTTTTTGCCTCTTCCGGGATTTCGCCGTTCGGTTTTGGCCCCACATTAAGAAGCATGTACCCGTTCTTGCTCACATTATCAATGAGGTAATGGATCAACGAGGCGGAACTCTTGTATTCCGCGTCTTGCATATAACCCCAGGCTTGGCCGTCATCTACCGTGGTATCGGTAATCCAGTCATGATAGGTAAGATCCCCAAAGCGGCCCAGCTCAAGGTCTATAAGCCCCGCTCC
>JAISYA010000007.1 GCA_031270205.1 Treponema sp. | reverse complement strand
CTTTTTCTCCCGCTTCCTTCATATACTTCTCGATAAATTCCTGCCTGACCCGCATCAGCTCTTCTCCGGGGAGTTCCGAGAGCGCCTTCCAGCCCAAGTCCAGGGTGCGGCCTATATCGCGGTTTTCGCTTTCACCCTGGCTGAGGAATATCTGTTCAAAGCGTTCCCCGAATTTCAGATAACGCTTGTCGCCGTCTGAGAGTTCTTCCTCACCGATGATCGACGCGAGGTTGCGGACCTGCTTCACCTTTGAATAGGCGGCAAAGAGCTGGCTTGAAAGATCTTTGTGATCCTCCCTGGTCATGCCGGGGCCTATGCCGTCCTTCATAAGGCGTGAAAGGCTGGGAAGGCCGGCTACCGGCGGGTAGACGCCGCGTTGGGAAAGTTCACGGTCAAGGACGATTTGGCCTTCGGTGATGTAGCCGGAAAGGTCCGGAATGGGATGGCTGATGTCGTCGTTGGGCATGGAAAGAATCGGTATCTGGGTGATGGAGCCGGAAGAACCTTTAATTTTTCCGGCCCGCTCGTACAGGGACGCGAGGTCCGAATAGAGGTAACCGGGATAACCTTTGCGGCTGGGCACTTCCCCCCGGATCGAGGAAACTTCCCGCAGGGCCTCGCAGTAGTTGGTCATATCGGTCATTACCACAAGGACGTGCATGTTTTTTTCATAGGCGAGGTATTCGGCGGCGGTAAGGGCGCAGCGGGGGGCTACAAGCCGTTCCAGCGAAGGCGCATCCGCGAGCGAGAGGAAAACCACCACGTTGGAGAGTACGCCCGAAGATTCAAAGTCGTCAAGGAAAAAGCGGGCGACGTCGTACTTGACGCCCATGGCGCAGAAAATCACCACGAAAGGTTCGGCCTCGCCGGCAGCGGAAACCGCGCCGTCTGTTTCCCGCGCCGGTGAACCGCCCGCATTCAGGATTTTCGCCTGACGGACTATCTGGGCGGCGAGGCGGTTATGGGGAAGGCCGTTGCCGGAAAATATCGGGAGTTTCTGGCCCCGGATGAGGGTGTTCATGCCGTCGATGGCGGAAACACCGGTCTGGATAAAATCGCGGGGATAGGTACGGGCGTAAGGGTTAATGGGAAGTCCGTTAACGTCCAGGGTGGTCGAGGAAAAAATATCCCCGTAGCCGTCGACCGGCTCCCCCAGTCCGTTGAAGATTCGGCCCAGAAGACCGGGGCCGACCCGCAGTTCCATGGGCTTTCCCAGAAATTCCACCCGGCTGTCGTCGGCGGAAAGGCCGGTACTGTTGCCGAAGATCTGAATGGCGGCCCAGTCGGCGCTCATGTCCACTACGCGGCCCAGTCGGCGGCCCTCTTCCCGGTCGTAGACCGCCACTACTTCGTTGAAACCGACATTGCGGCTGTGGGCGGTGATCACCACCGGACCTTCTATACGGGTAAGTCCCCGGTATTCAATTCCCCTCATAAGACTTCCCTCGTGCGATAACTCCGCTCCAGTTCTTCCAGGGCGGAACGCATCTTTCCCTCAAAAGCGTCTAACGCGGCAAGCGCGTCGTTCCGTACCGTGCTCTTGAGCCGGGACAGTCCTTCTTTAAGGCCCGTGCCCGCTATTTTGGTGAGCGGCGCGCCGAGTTTAATGCAGGTTCTGGCGCGCTCGTAGAATTCCATGATCAGTTCCAGAAGCCGCACCTGCTTGGCTGGCACGCAGTACATGTCAACCTCGTCAAACGAATTCTGCTGCAAAAAGCCGTCCTTGATAATATCCGAGGTTACCAGGATCAATTTTTGATCGTCGGGCAGGGCGTCGGGGCCTATGAGGCGGACGATCTCCGCGAGGCGCTGTTCGCGTTTCAACAGATCAAGGCACTGCCTGCGGACTTCGGCCCAGCGGGGATTTACCCGTTCCCACCAGGGCCGCACTTCCTCGGCGTATTCGGAGTAACTGTCGGTCCAGCTTATCGCCGGGTAATGGCGGGCGTTGGCAAGGTCGCGATCCAAGGCCCAGAAGCAGCGGATAAAGCGTTTAGTGTGCTGGGTTACCGGCTCGGAAAAATCGCCGCCCGGCGGGGAGACCGCGCCGATAATCGAAACGGAACCTTCCACGCCCGAAAGGGTGCGGACGCTGCCGGCCCGTTCGTAGAATTCGGCGAGCCTTGTGGGGAGGTACGCGGGAAAGCCTTCTTCGGCGGGCATTTCTTCCATACGGCCGGAAAGTTCGCGCAGGGCTTCCGCCCAGCGGCTGGTGGAGTCCGCCATGATCGCCACATGGCAGCCCATGTCCCGGTAAAATTCCGCCAGGGTAACGCCGGTATAAATCGAGACTTCGCGGGCGGCTACGGGCATGTTGGAAGTGTTGGCGATGAGCAGGGTCCGCTCCATGAGCGTGCGTCCCGTGCGGGGGTCCTGTAGTTCGGGGAACTCGGTGAGCACATCGGTCATTTCGTTGCCCCGTTCTCCGCAGCCGATATAGATGATCACGTCGGCGTCGCACCACTTGGCGATGGCGTGCTGGGTCATGGTTTTGCCGGTACCGAAGCCGCCGGGGATGGCCGCGGCCCCTCCCTTGGACAGGGGGAAAAAGAGGTCGATAACCCGCTCGCCGGTAACCAGGGGCTGATCCGGCGAAAGCCGCCTGGCGGACGGGCGGGGAAGCCGCACCGGCCACCACTGGGCGATGGGGATTTCTTCGCCAAGGCTGGTTTTTGCCGCGGCTTCAAGTACGGTGTAGCCGCCTTCGGCGCTCAGGGCGGTGATATCGCCGCCTTTTATATTCGGCGGGGCCATTATCTTGCACGTAACGCTTTCGGTTTCTTTTACCGCGCCGAGTATCAGGCCCGCAGTGGCGCTTACTTTTTCACCGGCGGCCAGTTTCGCCGCGAGGCCGGCGTCCGGCACAAAGCGCCATTTTTTCTCCATGTCCAGAGGGCTGCCCCGTTCGCCGGGGGTCATGAAAGCGCCGCTCCGTTCATAGAGCAGTTCCAGCGGCCGCTGTATGCCGTCGTAGATCGTTCCCATAAGGCCCGGTCCAAGGAGGACCGACAGGGGGCGGCCCGTGGATACGGCGGGCGCGCCCACTTTCAGGCCGGTATTGTCCTCGTACACCTGGATAATCGCCTCGTCGCCCTCAAGGCGGACTATCTCGCCCGTTATCCGTTTTTCCCCTATTTCCACCACATCAAAGAGGCCGGCCCCGCCCAGGCCCGCGGCGCGGATAATGGGACCGGATATGCGCCGTACCTGTCCCTCGATCAAAGTACTTCCTCCATGTTAAGGGCCGCCGTTCCCAGCAGGGATCCAACCAGTTCCGCCCGTTTTTCACGCAGCAAAAAATCCACGGTTTTATGTATGGAAGCGCTGATCCGCACTGACCGGCTGTCAAGGATTATTTCAGGGTAGGAGGAAATAGTGGGCGATTCCTCAATAACGCAGGTTTTGCCCGGCAGGACTGCCTGCAATATTGCCTGAGCCTCCGCGCATTCAAGTTTATGGACAAGCGCGCGGACCTGTTCACCGGTATCGAAAAATTCGGTACATTCGGCAAGCCGTTTTTCCAGTTCCGTTTTAAGAATAGCGAAAACCTTATCGCAGCCAAGGCCCGCATACCAGGCCTGTACCGCCTGGCGGAGCAGGTTTTCAATTTTTTCCGCTTTTGCCCGGCGCTTGTCCATGGGAAGCCGCGCCATGATCTCCGCGGCGGTCAAATCCCGCCGTTCCGCGTATTTGGCGCTTAACGCTTTCAGCGTTTCCCCGCTTTTCTTTTCCCAGACTCCGGATGCGGCTTTTACCGTTTCATCGGCGGCTTTGAGAATCCGGTAGGCTTTTTTCCGGGCGTCTTCCAGAATTTCCCGGTCAAGTATTTCCGTTGACTGTAGTTCTTCCATAACAACCTTTACACGCGCACGCCGATGGCTTCACGGATCGAATCCGCCAGGGTCTTCCTGCCGGGGATTCTTCCCATGACGCCGGGTATCTCCACTACCAGGGGATAGCGGTCGGAGAGCTGCCATTTGATCAGCAAATCTTCAAGCCAGTCGGCGATCTCTTCGGTCATGATCAGCACCTGGCAGCTGTCCGCGCCCGGCAGGGAATCGGGCAGCGCCGCGCCCGCCTCCTCAACCCAGCCCTCGGTGATTTTCCGGAATACGGCCGCCGCCTCGGAGGAATCCCTCACGGCGGTTCCGTCGATGCCGATAAACCGGAAAGCGGTTACCAGTTCCGGGTCCCCGATAAAAAAATAATCCACCGGCGCGGTCCCGCTCTTTCAGAGGATCATGATCAGCAGGGCAACCAGGAATCCCCAGAGGCAGATGCCTTCCGCGAGGCCCGCATAGGGCAGGGCTTTTCCGGAGAGGTCCGCGTTCTCGCTCATCGCGCCCATTGCCGCAGTCCCGATACGGCCTACGGCGATGCCGCCGGCAATACAGGAAATTCCCACCGACAGGGCGGCGGCAAAATACTTCCACACCGAATCCGGCGGGGCAGCGGCGGCCTCGGCCTCCTGCGCGAACACCGCCATACCGGCCGGCAGCAGCGCGCATACCAGAATCAACACTCTTTTCATTTAACAAACTCCTTGCGTACAGAAACAATGAATTTTTTCATTGCTCCGCTTTTTTTCTGAAACGGAACGGCGAAAACTCCACCCCCGTCTCGGTAAAAAACTTGCTGAAAAATTCATAATATTGCAGACGTACCACCTGAATGGCGACGATCATTCCCTCAAGGACGATAATAAGGGCGTTGCCGAAAATCATGATGAGTAGCGCCGAAAGGGAACCCGCGGGGCCGGCCCCCGACCGGGCAAGCTCCTCTGAAAAACGGAACACGATATACGAGAGCACCGCGTGGGACAGGGCAAAAGCGCCGACACGGAGGAAACTTACGGTGTTGGAAATATAGGTGGAAGCGGTTTCCAGAATCTCCACAAATCCTTCCATGATAAAAGTCATAATACCGTGTTCAAGCACCGGCTTTTCGCGGGCTATGCAGCGCCAGAGCGCGGGCCCGAAAAAAATGCAAAACACGGGGAAGAGGAGGCCGGCGAAGTCGGCGTACTCAAAGCGCCCGCCAAAGACGCAGCGAAGGGCGATGAATATCGCGTACCAGAAGAGCAGCAGTCCCGCGAGGCCGGTCTTTGAGAAAAAAGCGCTTTCATATTTTTTCATTATACATCCGTTTACGATGTTGATGACGAGTCCCAGCGAGTTGAGGATTACCCCGATGCCGATGGTAAAACCAAAAAAGTAAAAAAGTTTTTTTACGCTGCCCCCTTTTTCGGCCAGGGGCATGATGGTCAGAATCCGGTCCGCCGGATGTCCGGTAATGGCGGCGGTGATCATCCTTGTGGGAGCAACCAGCAGTTCTTCCATGGTAAACACCTCGCCGTTCAGGAGGCCCATGATCATTGAGGCGATACCCACGGCGATAAGGGGCGAGGAATATTTACCGAATCGGGCAAAGGATTTAAGGCCCCGCCTGCTTGCGAGCAGTCCCGCCAGGAAGAGCACAAAGCCCTGGCCCACGTCGCCGAACATGATCCCGAAAAGGATCGTAAAAAAAATCGCCACCAGCGGCGTGGGATCGATGGTTCCGTAAAGCGGCGCGCCGTAGGAAAACACCACTCCCTCGAAGCCTTTCACAAAGGCCCCGTGTTTCAGCGAGACCGGCACCTTCTCGGCGCCGTCCCGCACCTCGGGAATATCGTCCGGTTTGTAGGCGCGGATCGCCACCCTGCCGGCGCTCAATTTTGAAAGGTCCGCCGCTATGGCCGGAACCATATCTTCCGGCGCCCAGCCTGAAAACAGGTAGATGTTCTCGGTCACGGTAAATTGGGCCTTGAGCTGTTCCGCGGCAAGGGCCATGAACCAGGAAGCGGCAAGCCGCCGCATATCCGGCGCCGCCCCGCTTTTCAGCCGTTCTTTTTCCGCGGCTATTTCCGCCAGCTCTTTTTCAGCGGCCTTGAGCTGCCCCTCAAGACCGTGGAGCATTTCCGCCGGAATCCCCTGATAGCCTTCGGGTATGGCGATAGGCTCAAACGAGTATTTTTTCAGCTCTGAATCCAGGGCGAAACGCCCCTTGCGCGAACCGGCGGCGAGAATCCTTTCTTCGCCCAGGGGTATGATCACCGCCCGGTCCGACAGGGTCTGCCGCAGCTCAAGCTGGCTTTTGGGATCAAGCCGCCCCACGCGCAGGGTAAGGTAGGAGAGCTGATCCAAATCGGCAAACGGGGCGTTCAGATTTGAGAAGGCCCTGGCCTCGCTGAAGGTTTCACCGACCCGCTGCCGCTGCTTGGCCGCCTCAATCTCCCGGTTTTTCAGGGCTTCAACAGCGGCGCAGATTTTTTCGCTTTGGGCCTCCTCCGTCTCGCCGGGCATGACGCTGTCCGCTTCCGGTTCGGCGGGAAGTTCCAGCGCGAGGAATTCCGCCGCGGCGCGGAGCTTATCCAGAATATCCCTGATCCTCGCGGAATCTTTTCCCTCTTCCCCCCGCGATTCGGGAAAATGTATCGCCTCACGGCGGCCCAGATATTCGATTACCGCGTTCACATCGGACTTGAGGACCGTCAGTTCTATGCGTTTCATTTTGCGGGGCCGAATCACAGCTTGACCTCCAGCAATTCAAACACATCCCTGCCGGGCATGCCCAGCCCCAGGCCCTCGGCGATGCTGGTAAGCAGGTCTTCCTCAAACTGTTTGAGTTTGATATAGCAGAAGACCGTGCTGACCGCGAAGGGCATATTGTGGAAACAGTGTATGGCCAGCTGGTACAGGTATTCGGAGGCGGCGTTCTGAAAGTAGCGCGGCTCCGCCTGCCACATCTCACCGGGTTTTTCGGGGTTAAGAAATTTTTCCCACCTCCAGAAACGCCAGGGAGCGCGGGCATCCAGGGGCAGTTCCAGTGATTCAAGGGCCTCGGCGGCAAGGGCGATTTTTTTTTCGCGGGGGCCTTCCCTTTTATGCGCCGGTAAATCTCCGGGTATTTTTTCAAGGCCCACGCGCATTTTAATGTCCATCAGGTGCTTTTTTGTTTCTGCGGAATCTTTTTTATAATAAGTGCGGAGGCGGAACGCCCACACGCAATTCCGCAGGGATATTTCTTCGGCGAGAATACGCTCGGCAAAGGCCCGGTCCTCTCCCAAAAGATGTCGGAGACTTTTTGTAAGCGCGGTGTAATAGCGCAGGTCAAGTTCGGTTTCAAGGGCGGGAAGATCGAACTTGCCCGTTTCGATAGCCTTGATATTCCCGGCAAGTATGAAGTCGAATTCGGTACCGGTGAGCATGGCCGCAAGATCGGGAAAGGCCTCAAAACGCACGGTCCTGAAACGGCCTATATCGCAAAGGGCGGGGGGGGTCTTCTTCCCCCCGGCAAGGTAATGCAGGCAGGTTTTGAGATCGCCGTACTCATAGGAGCGGAGCTGGCGGACCAGCAATTCAGGCGGTTTCGCGTAAGAGTTAATCACCGAAAGAATTTGCCCAACCGCCCGTTTGACAATGCGGCCTTCAAGATCGACCAGCAGTTCCCGTCCGGGCAGTTCCCGCTTAAGTTCCGGAAAAACCAGGCGGTCCAGCTCGTTGAGGGACCTGAGTCCCGAAAGAGCGGAAATGCGCCTTCCCACAAATGACTTGCCGATAATTCCGCAGGCCTTGGTGTACGCGTAGGCCCGTTCTCCCGCGTCAGGCATAACCTTCCCCGCCGGCCAGAAAGCCTTCCAGAGACGCGGCAAAGCGGTCTGTGTCCACGTTAATAGCGTTTAATTTTTCCCTGTAGGATTCAAGTTCTTTCTGGTACTGATCTTTCACCTGTTGCTTTTCTTTTTGAAATTCCGCCTCAAGCCTTTCGGCCTCGGCGCGGTAGCGCTCTTCATAATCCGCGCGGCTTTGCTTTTCACCCCAGGCCACCCGCCGGTCCGCTTCCGCCTGGGCGTCGTTCACCAGGGCGGCAGCCTCGGCCTCGATTTTCAGCAGGTGGCCAAGGATATTTTCGTCGTTCATCACTCATCAATCCATGGCCGCAAGCACGTCTTCGTATTTGCAGATAACTTTGTATGCGCTCTGGGCATCTTTCTGCGCTTGCAGATCAATGTAAAACTGGGGATTCTCCAGCAGTTCCGCAAGGCGCTTTAATATGCGCAGGTGCTTTTCCGAATCTTTCTGGGGAGTCACCATCATGAACAGCAGGTACACCGGCTCGCCGTCCAGGGCGTCGTAATCAACCCCCCTGCGGGAAATTCCCAGCACGCCCCGGATCGTATCCACCGCGTTGGTCTTGCCGTGGGGAATGGCGATGCCCTTGTGGATACCGGTAGACATTTTCGCCTCCCGTTCCCGCAGGGCCGCAAGCATCTCCTCCCTGATGTTTGTTTTTTCACTCTGACAGAAATAGTCTACCAGTTCCTCAAAAGCCTCGTCTTTATCTTCCGCCTCTAAATCAAGTTTAATAAATTCAGGCGAAAACACCTCGTGTAGGAACATTTGAACCTCCGGCCCCGCCCTAATTTTCCGTTCCGGCGGCTTCATTTCCCGTTTCGGCGGGACTTTCCGTGCCTGGTGGATTCAGTTCCTCTTCAAGCCAGTTACTCCCCGCCGCCTCGGTGGAAAGCTGCCGTCCCGCGGACTCGACCCCGCTGCCGCCGGGGCTCCGGTTTAAAAGCGCCAGCCCCAGGCCGATAATAAGAAACAAAGCCCCCAGGACGGTGGTAGCCCTGGTAAGCACATTCCCCGATCGGGAACCAAATGCCGAACCGCTGCCGCCGGCAAAAATGCCGCCCAGACTGTCGCCCTCTTCATTTTGAAGCAGGACCAGCAGTATGAGCAGAATCGCCACAATAACGAAAACAACCAAAAGAACGATGCCAAGTATACCCATTTATAAAACTCCGGTTTGAAAAGATACGGCGCTTCTCCTATAAGGGCAAAACGCAGTCTGTATAACTCATTTTATCGAAAGGGAAAAACTTATGCAAGGACAGCGCGCCGGAGCGGCGAGAGGGCGCCGTTATACAATTTGGACCGTAATATCCATATCTTCCATGATTTTAACACTATGATACGGGTTACTGCTGTCCGGAAGCGGCGTTCATAAAACGGCGCTGATAGGACACCACCTGGTTTGTTGACGTAAAGCGGGCCAGATAAGCGGGTTCGGCGGTTATAACGATTCGGTCGATTACATCGGCGTATTCGCTGTCCGCCATGAGCCGGTCAATATCGGGATAATTGTATTCACCTTCCATTGAGCAGATGATAAGCCGGGTGTCCCTCAGGTTGCACTGGCGCAAAAGCCGCAGGTTGTGGCGAACGCCGTCAAGGCCGTCGGCTCCGTAGGGCGATTCAAAGTTCCGGTACTTGACTATATCCCGGCCCAGTTTCAGCACTTCAAGCAGATCGCGCCCTTCTTCGCCTTTGGCAAGGTAATCGTTGGCCAGCATATAATTCCGCAGATCCGGGAGACAGCCGGCGTCTCCGGTAAGTTCATGGATATCCAGAAACTGCTTGATGGCGGCGCTCTGTTTAGCCCGGTGGCGGATAAAACTGTTGATAAAGGCGGGTTTGGCCTGCAGCGCCATGTTCGTCTGATACGGCTCAAACATCAGGGTATAGTTGATGCGGTACCCGTTTTCCCGCAGTTTCAGGGCCAGGTTGTGGCCGCGCAGGGCGTCGGCCGTGGTTCCCTGATCATAACGGAGGGAAAAACGCTTGTCGCCTTCCAGCAATTCATGCACATTACCGGCGTTGACCGGCCCTGTGTGCGGGACTTTTACCACCAGACGGTATTCGCTGAGTATTTTTTTGAAAGTTTCACATTCTTCCAGGATTTTATCAAAATCCTTTTCAAAAGGGTTGTTCAGTTCCACGCTAACGTCACAGCCCGGTCCCAGTATCCGCCCGATTTCGCTTATTACCTCATCCCTGGTCTTGAATTTACCGCCCACATTGGCCTTTGGATTGTTGATAAAAAGATCATAAACAATGCCGGGGTTGCAGGTCAAATTACCAAGCATGGGCGCTATATGCTCAACCTCGTAAGGATTGGCGGAATCGGCGGAAAAAATGATCTTTGTCGGGCGTTTTTCCCCGTTTTTATCGCGGGAAATATCCCTGACCATATCCAGCTTGAGCAGGCCGTCGGCCTCCAGCGTACTTTCAATCCTGAACCCGGCGGGCGTTTCATTGTCTGGCGTGTTAAATGTTTTGATAATATCTTTCCAGCGGGCGGAAAAAGTCAGACGCTTAACCACATTCCTGAGCGTTGAAAATTGTTTTTCAGTGATCAATAGATTCTTTGCCCGCCCAAATTCTTTTACGTCGTCCGGCGCCGCCCCCAAAGCGCCCAGAGTATAATTGATCCCGGCTGTGCCTTCGCCGCCGTCAAGATAGTTTACCGTTTGCATAAATTCCCTCCAGCTATACAAATTATAGACAATATTTATCTATACAAGTATAGATAACAGTAATCATACTGTCAAGACGATTTTTTGAAAAACCCATAAAAAAAGCCCTGTTTTCAACTTATTATCAAATATGGCAATATAATAACAAAAATAATGAAAATATGGCATTTTAACAACATTATAACAAAATATGACAAATTTGCCGCATTTTTTGTGAAATTCACTTGACGCTTCTCATTATCTATGAGAATATTAATTAACGATTGTAAGGGAACATAAACCGGCATGGACGAAGCAACGCTAAAACAGCTTGTAAGGAACGTCGTTCTTGCGAACTTCGCAAGGGAGGGCGCGCTTTATCTTCCCGTGGCCGTTTCGGCGCGGCATGTACACCTTTCCAGGGGTGATTTTGAAACCCTGTTTGGGAAAGGGGCGGCGATGACCCGCTACCGGAATTTGTCCCAGCCCGGCCAGTTTGCCTGCGCGGAAACCGTAGCAGTACATGGTCCCAAAGGTTCCATCGGGAAAGTGCGGGTTCTGGGGCCGGAACGGCCGGTAAGCCAGGTAGAAGTCTCGATTAGTGACGGCTACGTCCTGGGGATTACGCCCCTTATCCGAATGAGCGGGAATACGGCCGGTTCCCCCGGCTGTACGCTGCAGGGCCCGGCGGGAACCGTAGAACTTGGGGAAGGGGTCATCGTCGCCGCACGGCATGTCCACATGTCGGATGGACAGGCTGCGGCATACGGCGTGAAAAACGGCGATGTCGTTTCCATACGAACGCCCGCTCCCCGCGCAGGCATTATCGGCGGCATTACGGTCCGCTGCGGGGAGGGACACGATCTTGAAGTGCACCTCGACACCGACGAGGCGAACGGGAACGGCATTTTGTTCGGGACTATCCTTCCGGCATTGATTGGCCGGGCGGAGGAGAGGAAAGAGGAATCCCGCGGCGAGCCGGAGGCAAAGCCCCGTGCCGCGACACATCCAAAGAATGTTTTTGATCTGATAACCGAGAAGGATATCAACAAGGCGATACTTCACGGTGAAACAAGCCTGTACTGCGCCGCCAAAGGTTTTATCAGCCCGGCCGCCGCGGACAGAGCAAAAGAGAAAGGAATAGCGATATGCAGATTGCAGGGCTAAGCGGGACGGCGGCCGGTATCGGCGCGAAAAAGGGGCGCGGAAATTGACCGGGGAAGAGATAGAGGGCATTGCGGCGCAGGTAGTGGCAAATCTTGCCCGGACGGGGATTGTATCGCAGACCGGGGCTGCCGGCGCATGGCTATTTGATACCGTTGACGAGGCTGTCGCTCAGGCCGTGGAAGCCCAACGGAAACTCTGCAGCTTGACCCTGGAAGAGCGTGGCGTCTTAATTGAGGCGATGCGCCAGGCCGCGAGGGATAACGCCCAAAAGCTCGCCGAAATGGCCCGTGAGGAAACGGGCTACGGCCATGTTGAGCACAAGGCGCTCAAGAACCTCCTTGCCGCGAACAGGACCCCCGGTATCGAAGACCTCCGTACCACGGCATGGTCGGGCGACAACGGTCTGACCCTGGTGGAAATGGCCCCTTTCGGCGTCATCGGCTCCATTACGCCGTCCACCAACCCGCCTTCGACGGTTATCAATAACTCGATCAGTATGATCGCCGCGGGAAATTCCGTGGTGTTCAACCCCCATCCGGCGGCGAAAAAGGTGTCGCAGGAAGCGATGCGCCTCCTTCACGAGGCGATTGTCGGCGCCGGCGGGCCTTCCGGCCTTATCACCACGGTGAGGGAGCCGACCCTGGAAACGGGAACGGCGTTGATGACCCACAGAAATGTTCCGCTGCTTTCAGTTACCGGCGGCGAACCGGTAGTGCGGGCGGCGATGAAAACGGGAAAAAAGGTTATCGCGGCCGGTCCCGGCAACCCGCCGGTAATCGTGGACGATACGGCGATTATAGAGCGGGCGGCAAAGGACATTGTCGACGGGGCATCGTTCGACAACAACGTACTCTGCGTTGCGGAGAAGGAAGTTTTCGCCTTTGACGGTATCGCCGATTCGCTTATCGAGGCGATGATACGAAACGGCGCTTTCCTTATTCGGGGCGGGGATATCGACAAAGTGCTGGCGCTTACATTGCTGCAAAAAGACGGCAAGTATGCTATTAGCCGCAAGTATGTGGGGCGAGACGCCGCGATGATACTCCGTGACGCGGGGGTTTCGTTCAGCGGTAACCCGCGCCTGGTGATCGCGGAGGTAGACCCCTGCCATCCGTTTATCATGACGGAAATGCTCATGCCGGTACTGGGTATCGCCCGCGTGAGGGACATAGAGGACGCGGTGGCCTGTGCGGTACGGGCCGAACAGGGGCGCTGGCATTCGGCGTTAATCCACTCGACCAACGTGAAGAACATGAGCTATGCGGCCCGCGCGCTGAATACCACGATTTTTGTAAAGAACGCCCCCTCCTACGCGGGACTGGGTTTCAACGGCGAGGGTTACGCAACCCTTACGATAGCGACCCCTACGGGTGAAGGGCTGACGGCGGCGCATTCCTTTACGCGGGCGCGGCGCTGTGTGCTGTACGGAGATTTCAGGATTGTTTGAGGACAGGAATGGGCTTGATTGAACGGGTGTGTGAAGCGGGCATTGTCGGCGCCGGCGGCGCGGGCTTTCCCACCCACATAAAACTCGACGTAAAAGCGGAATACCTCATCGCAAATGGCGCGGAATGTGAACCCTTGCTCCGGTCGGACAGACGGATCATGGAAAGCCGCGCCGCGGACATTGTCCGCGCGATGAGGGCCGTGGCGGAGCATACCGGATCGAGCAAGCTGGTAATCGCGACAAAAAGCCATTACAGCGCGGCGGTCGCGGCCCTGCAAAAAGCCGTTGCGGGAACCGGCGTTTCCCTCCACCTGATGAAAAGTACGTATCCCTCGGGCGACGAGCAGACCCTGGTTTACGATATAACCGGCCGCGTGGTTCCCACAGGCGGCCTCCCGCTGGACGTGGGAGCGGTGGTTTCCAATGTGGCGACCCTCGTTAATATAGCCGACGCGATTGACGGAAAGCCGGTAACGACCAAGGTCGTTACCGTCTCGGGGGCGGTAAAAAACCCCGTAACCGTGGAGGTTCCCATCGGAACGCCGGTAGGCGCGCTTGTCGAGGCGGCGGGAGGGCTTGAAACGGGAAACGCGATGGATTATGAGATAATCATCGGCGGACCGCTCATGGGGTTTTTGGCCGGGGGCCTTGACGAGCCGGTAACCAAAACCACCGGGGGCATACTGCCCCTGCCGAAGGGGCACAAAATGCTTGGATACAAGCATGTCAATATGGAAAAACAGGCAAAACTTGCAAAGGCGGTATGCTGCCAGTGTTCTATGTGTACGCAGATCTGCCCGCGCGCCGCTCTGGGGCTGGGGGTATCTCCCCACAAGGCGATGCGCGCCCTGTCCTCGGAGCGGGGAAAGCTCCTGGGGAACGTGAACAGCCTTTTTAGCTGCTGTGACTGCGGGATATGCACGTACTACGCCTGCAACTTCGGCCTTAACCCGTCCCTTGTGATGGGGGCTTTCAAGAAAGCCCTGATGGAGCAGGGGGTAAAGCCCAAAAAGGAGACCGGCGGCGGCGTGGATCCGGGTATCGCCAACAAGAAGATACCCGTGGCGCGCTTATTGTCGCGGCTCTCGCTTGCAAAGTACGACCGGGACGCGCCGCTTGTCCCGTTTGTCGCGCAGGTAAAAGCGGTGTGTATCCCCCTTAAAATGCACATCGGCGCCCCCTGCAAACCGGCCGTGAAAAAAGGCGCGCCGGTGCGGGCGGGAACAGTAATCGGGAATCCGCAGGGGCTGGGCGCGGCGGTTCACGCTTCGATAAGCGGCGTGGTTGCCGAGGTAAGCGGCGAATACATCACGATAAGGGCGTAAAGGTCAACGGAATGAGAAACGCATTGGGAATGATTGAAACGATGTCCATACCGCTGGGGATTTTTGCCGGAGACGCCATGCTCAAGGCTGCGGAGGTGGAGCTTGTCGGCGCCCAGGCCGCCTGCGCGGGAAAGTACATCGTTATCGTGGAAGGGGAAGTGGCCGCGGTGCGCTCTTCGGTAGAAGCGGGAAAAGCCGCCGCCGGTTCCACGCTGGTTGATTCGATTGTTATTCCCGGCATCCATGAGCAGGTGGCCCCGGCCATAGGCGCGGCCGCGGAGATCGAAAGTGTAGGCGCCCTTGGAATCATGGAAAGCTACAGTATGTGCGCGGCGGTGCTTTCGGCGGACGCGGCGGTCAAGGCGGCGGCGGTAAACCTTATTGAGGTACGGCTGGGGCGCGGCCTTGGCGGCAAGGCCTTTGTGATCCTTTCAGGCGATGTGGCCGCGGTTGAAGCCGCTGTCCGCGCCGCCGAAGGGATGGAAGAAGTTCAGGGCATGCTTGGGGCAAGCGTGGTTATTCCCTCACCCCATAAAAAAATAGCGGAGGCAATTTGCTGATGGGGCGGCGGCGCAGCCTGAATCCCCTGCCGCTTTTCATCATCACTCATGCTTTTTTGGGGGTTATGCCGCCCAGCCGGTAAACCGTCAATCCCTTATCACACAAGGCCTTAGCGCATTGCCCAGAAGAAGACTTGAACTTCCATGCCGATGAAGGCACTGGTACCTGAAACCAGCGTGTCTACCAATTCCACCATCTGGGCTGATGTTCCATCATACTCCATTTACGCAAAAAGGGTCAAGC
>JAISYA010000245.1 GCA_031270205.1 Treponema sp. | reverse complement strand
CTCGTTGGCCTGTTTCACTTTATCGCCGATTTTTTCAATCATCCCGCCCGCATGCGCGGACAAGGAAGCCCCCGCAAGCATGGCCGCCAACACCAGCGCTCTTTTGCTTTCCATAAATACACCTCCCCGGCAGTTTGTGCGCTTCGCGCATATAAAGAAATTAATCATCTTGTTCATTCTCAAACTTTTCTTTCTTGTTGTATTTGCTGAACGATGTAATCTTCCTGTTTACAAAGTTATTCATGATGAAGACTTTTTCTCCAATCTTTAACAGGGCCTCCCTCCCCTCGTCGTTCAGTTCTCCGTAATTTTTGCTCAATTTATCAATGTTATTCTTTCTCCCGATCATAATTGTCCCCCCTGGCCGCTGAAAAAAACGGGTATTATAAAAATATTCCGGGAACCGTTCAATCATACCGTGTATTCTCTCATAATTTCATAATACCGTCAATAGGTTATATTATCAACCTATTACAGGTATATAAATCGTATGAAAAATCATACACTTTGTCGCGGAAAAATCATACGCTTCTGTCGTATTGTGTAATTTATGATTGTTTGTTATTTTTATTAAATTGAGGCTGTTCCAAACTTCAGTTTTGGAACAGCAGCCTTTAAAAAACGCGGTTTTGCAAGGCTTTAGCCTGAAAAACTGCAAGAGCCTGGTCCAAAACCGTGCCCCCGGCTATGCCGGGAACGTTAGCGTACAGTCAATTAGTTTTGGAACAGGCTCAATTGATAAAATCACCGGTTATGCCGGGAACATTAACGCACAGTCAATTAGCTTTGGAACAGGCTCAAGGAATATATGAAACGGATAAATGACCGCTTAAAGGAAGTCAGGACTACATTAGAAATTTCCCAACGTGAATTTTCCAAACGGATATACATAAGTCAAAGTTTTTACAGTGAACTGGAATTGGGAAATCAAGTAATCAATGAACGGATAATTCACCTTGTGTCTACAATATTTAATGTGAATAAGGAATGGTTACGAACGGGAAAGGGGGAAGTCTTTAGTTCCCAGCCGCCCGATGTTAGACTTGACAGGTTGATAGAAATATATAATAATCTGGACGAACAATTACAGGAATATCTTTTGCTTCAATCCGATGTGTTATTGAAGATACAGAAGGAAATGATAGACAAGAGAGGCTGTTCCAAAACTTCAGTTTTGGAACAGCCTCAAGAAATAGAAGATAGTCTTGAACAGAATGAAAAATAAAAAGGCCGGTTTGCACCGGCCCATGCCCCTTGGGGCATATCGGAGATATAGTGATTTGGGAGGGGAACTATAAACCCGACATTTAATATATCGGTACGAGTGTAAATTTTCTTTAGTCACTTTCCCGCACATTAATATCAACCGCAAGGGCGACCCGGTATGTCTTTCCCCGCTCAACGCTCAGGGTTTTGATGATGGTATAGTCCCCTACCTGGAATTTGACCTCGTGAACGCCCGGCTCCGTTGAGATTGGCCCGCTTTCCCGCGTAACCGGTACATTATCCAAAAAAACAGCGGTATTTGCGGGGCCTTCAAACACAATCAGGGGACTTGAGTCCTTCAGCGCAATGATTAGGTCAAGGACCCGGGCCCGCTCCACCACAAAGCGGCGGCTTTCATTCCGGTAATCCTCGGAAAGGATCACCAGGTAGTGTTCCCCTTCCTTGAGCAGCCGCTCTTCGGCGAGGTTTTCCACCGGCGCGTCGTCGATCAGCACGGTGAAGGGCTTTCCGGGGAGCTGTTTGGGAAACTGGGGGCTGAGTTTTACCGCGCCCTCGTCGCTTAAAATGGGTCGGGCGGTAAACTGGAAGACCATGGTTTCCAGTTCCTCACTCATGCCCTTGATCACCGGCATCAGCCTGAACAGGATGGGAAAGGAAGAGGGGAGGGCGGCCTCCGTACTTACGGTTGCATACGGAGTACTCCGCAGGCCGTGGGCGGGGCGGACCGGTATCTGGTACACGGTCTGGAGTTTGCCCGGCAGGGGCTCAAAGACGATACGGCGGCCTTCGATGTCCGCTGCGCCCGCGGCGGGAAGCTGGTCGAGGTCGGTGTAAATCGCCACGGCAAGGCTGTCCCGATGTTCAAGCCAGAGTTGGGGCGCGGAAAGCTCCAGCTCTATGCCCCGGAAAAAACGGGCCCCCGTTCCCAGGCTGACGACAGCCGCGCTGTTGATACCCAGTATGAGGCTTATGCCGCCGGAGTCGTCCGCTGAAACTTCGGCGGTACCCGACACCAGCGTGCGAAACGTTTCCGCTTCGACATTGAGCGTGAGGAACAACAGAACCAAAAGTACCACACGTATCGATTTCATCCCCAAATCCATTGCGGCTTCCGCGCGGCGGAGGCAATGCCCATAACCCGCTTACGCGGGGGCGCGCCATTGTTCGGTCAAGACTCATTGGCCGCCGGCCTGAAATAATAGTTTACCCGGATCCCTGGCCCTGCCGTTTTGCCGCAGTTCGAAATGGAGATGCGGCCCGGTGGATTGCCCGGTTGATCCTACCCTGCCTATAAGAGTACCGGATCGTACCAGAGAACGCAAGGTGGTTTCCACACTCCGCAGGTGGCCGTACAGGCTCGCCCAGTTTTCCCGGTGCCGGATAACCACGTAGTTGCCGTATACCGGGTCATTGCCGATTTCGGTAACGGTTCCTTCGGCGGCCGCGAACACTTCAGCGCCTTCGGGGGCGGCCAGGTCCAGGCCGCCGTGCAGGCCGATAACGCCGGTTACGGGGTTTTGCCTGACGCCGTAGGGACTGGTCAGGGTGAAGGCGCGGAGGGGGAAACGGAAACCGGAATTGAGAAAAAAGACCCGCTCGGTAGCGGTAAAATCGGCGCCCGGGCAGAAGTGAAAGATTTCCGCCGTCCCGCTCCGGCTGACGGTCAGGGCTACCGACTCGCCCCCCCGCCGGGAGAGCCGGGCCGCCGCGAGGAGCCGCTCAAGGTCCGTTTCCGGCTCAGCGGGGATGAAAATCCCCGGAATGGAGGGCAGAAGCAGCGGCGTTCCCGTCTCCGGCAGCGCCGGATGGGACAGCCGGTTGAGGCTCGCCAGGGCCGCGTAGGGTATGTTGCAACGGGCCGCCAGGGAGAACAGGTCTTCACCCTCCTGGGGAGTGTACTGGTAAATAGTGAGAGATTGGGCCAGGGCCGCGGGGCTTTCACGGTTCCGCTCGCGGTTAAAGACCCGCTGCCGGTTGCTTTCCACATCCGCTATGTACTGCCTGAACGCGGTATCCCGCCCGTCCAGCCGGCCAATAAACGGAAAAGCGCCGCCGGCGTCCTCAGCCGGAGCCATGAGGGGGGCAAGCGGCAAAAGCAAAAAAAAGGCAAGGGGAAGTCCCTTGCCAGAAGTGTGCCGTGTTCCGCGCATTTTTAGTTAAAAGTGGGCAAACGCGGCAGGCTGCCGGATGTTCCCATGAACAATCCTTATTCGGCGGCTATGGCTTCGACCGGGCAAACCCCGACACAGGAGCCGCAATCCTTGCATTTATCAGGATCTATCCAGCGATGACTATCCTTTTCGGAAATAGCCTCGGTCGGACATTCGCTGTCACAAGAACCGCAATTAACGCACGCGTCACTGATTTTGTACGCCATTTCATACCTCTCTCTCTTGGGATGGCAACAAGATACCATACCGCTCAGAAAAAAGCAAGAAAAATTTCCGTATGAGGGAAACTTTCAGGTAGGTTTCAGGCGGGAAGGGGCAATCCGCCCTGACCCGGCCGCATTGCTTGAATGACATTTCAATTTATACTAGAATTATCTCAGGGTTGGCCGTTTGAGAACGTTTTTCGGGAAGCGGCGTCTGACCGGTGGTACAGAGCGCCTCTATTAGGGGGAATTATACATGAAGATAGGGAACAAGCTCATCATCATGATCCTCGCGGTTACCGTAGCGGGTATCGGTACGCTTTTGGGGACGGTGTTGAATATTGCCCAAAAGCAGGTTGTCTCGCTGGTCATGAGTGAAGTAGAGAAACTGGCGGAAAATGAGGCCAGCCAGGTTGAGGTGTGGATGGAGACGAATTTCAGCGTCGCCCGGTCCCTGGCCCAGACGATGGAAGCCTATGACGATTTCGAGCCTGCCCGGCGGCGCAGTGTTTTTAACACTTTTCTCAGGCAAATGGCCGTGGCAAACCCGGACATTGTCGCCGCCTGGGCCTGTTTTGAGCCGAACGCCCTGGACGGCATGGACGCCCAGTACGTCAATACGCAAGGGTCGGACGCTTCAGGCAGGTTTACCTCTTATTGGGTCATGACCGACAACGGCGTCCGCCTGGATTCCCTGGAGGATTACGAAGGAAGCGACTATTACTCCGATCCCATGCGGAGCGGAAACGAAACTATCACGGAACCGTATTTTTACAAAATCGACGGGGTCGATACCCTCATAACCTCCATGGCGGTCCCCATTAAAAAGGACGGAAAACCCATCGGGGTCGCCGGCATCGATATTCTCCTGTCCAGCGTTGAGGAGCGGGTGGCGGCTATCAGGCCATATGAAGGCAGCATCGCCGCGTCCTTCAGCAACGGCGGGCTTGTGGCCGCCCATTTTGACGCTTCCCGGCTGGGGAAGCCCATGTCCGAAACCGAAAAGGATATGGGCGGGCCTTACCTCGGAGACTTGATAAACGCCATCAAAAAGGGCGAAAAGTACGTCTTTGTAAACTCCGTCAATATGAACGGCAAAATAACGGAACTGGGTGTTACCTGCGTTCCCTATGTTCTGGGAAAATCCACCACCCCCTGGGCCCTGGCAATAGCTATCCCCATGAGCGTTATCAACGCGCCGGTGCTTTACATGCTCAGGATCAGCATTATCATCAGCGTGGCAATGCTTTTGGGCATAGCCGCCGCGGCCTTCCTGATTGCCCGCTCCATCTCAAAGCCCCTCAAAAGTATGATAACGTCCTTTACCGTTCTGGGAGAGGGGGATTTGACCAGGCAGATAAGCGTCATACGGAAAGACGAAATCGGGGAGATGGCGAAGGTTTTTAACATAATGGTGGGCAACATCAAAAATCTCGTACTTACCATTAGAAACCAAAGCGTCGCCCTGTTCGACATCGGCAACGAGCTTGCCGGCAACATGACCGAAACCGCCGCGGCCATCAACGAAATCACCGCCAACATCCAGAGCATCAAGGGCCGGGTGATAAACCAGAGCGCCAGCGTTAACGAAACCAACGCCACCATGGAGCAGATCACCGTCAACATCGACAAGCTCAACGGCCATGTCGACCGCCAGAGCGAAAGCGTCGCCCAGTCATCCTCGGCTATCGAGGAAATGCTGGCCAACATCCAGACGGTCACGGCGACCCTGGTCAAGAACGTCGACAATGTGCAGGGGCTTATTGACGCCGCGGAGGTCGGGCGCAACGGCCTGCAGGAAGTGGCCACGGACATTCAGGAGATCGCCCGCGAAAGCGAGGGCCTCCTGGAGATCAACGCGGTAATGGAAAACATCGCGAGCCAAACGAACCTGCTTTCCATGAACGCCGCCATTGAGGCCGCCCACGCCGGGGAGGCGGGCAAAGGCTTCGCCGTCGTGGCCGACGAAATTCGCAAGCTCGCCGAAAACTCCGGGGAGCAGTCAAAGACGATTTCCACGGTACTCAAAAAAATCAAAGACTCCATCGACAAGATTACGAAGTCCACCAACAGCGTGCTGGGCAAGTTCGAGGCGATAGACGGCGGGGTCAGGACCGTGTCCGAGCAGGAAGAAAACATCCGCAACGCGATGGAAGAGCAGAGCGCGGGGAGCAAGCAGGTACTGGAGGCCATCAGCCGGTTGAACGAAGCGACCCAGATGGTGAAGGGCGGCTCCGAAGAGATGCTTGAGGGGAGCAGGCAGGTAATCCAGGAGAGCAAGAACCTGGAACTGGTAACGAATGAGATCACCAACGGGATGAACGAGATGGCAAGCGGCGCGGAACAGATCAACGCGGCGGTAACCCACGTCAACGAAATCAGCGGGCAGAACAAGGAAAGCATCGACATACTGGTTAAGGAAGTGTCGAAGTTCAGGGTGGAGTAGCGGAGGGCAAACCACAAAAGCCCGGGAGCCTGTTGCGCTTGTGGTTTTTTTGCGATTTTTCAGGATAACACAAAAAACCCTCAATATATAAAGGGATCCTTGCTGTCTTGGCAGCGTTGTCAAGGCAGCTTGTTACCGCCGCTGCCGAAGCCGCCATAGCCGGCGTCATACCGGCTTCCGAATAACGGCGAAAAAAACCTTCGTTTTTTATCCCGTTTTTATTGAATAAAATAATTATTTCCGGTACAATAGGTTTTGACGCCCCCGAGGGGGTCATATCTGTAAAAAACGCTGAAAACATTGTGAGGTTTATATAGATGCTGGATATCGGTCCCATCCATCGCAGGGAATACGTTCTTGAAGACGACCGATCCGAATCTGTAGCCGTGGCCGAAGCGCCCGGCAGGGTTCATTTTCTGGGGGAACACGGGGAGCCGGGCGCGGGCCTGTTCCTTTCCGCCGCGATTGACCGGCATATCAAGGTGGCGGTAAGCATGAGACGGGACAATTCCCTCCGTTTTTACGCCGCCAATCTGGAAGAACGGAAACGGACCACCCTGATCAACCTGAAATACAAGCGGGAGGACCGCTGGGCGAACTATATTAAAGTCGTTATCCGGATATTCGCCGTGCTTGGCTATCCGGTGAAGGGGCTCAACTTTACCGTTATGGGGGACATACCCCAGCAGGTGGGCCTGGCCTCTTCCGCCGCTATTGAAGTGGCGGCGGCCATAGCCATGCGGGGGCTGTTTCGCGCCCATCTTAACGAGCGGGAACTGCTGAACAAAATCACCGAGGCCCATACGTTCCTTTTCGGGACCAAAACCAGCGCGGTCGACTACCTTATCCTGCTTTCCGCCCGCAAAGACCAGTTCCTGCTGGTTGACGAAACGAACCTGAGCGTCCAAAAGATAAAGTCCCCTTTTTTGCGCTGCAAGTTTTTGCTGACGGATTCCCGTGTGCCCCGTATGGATGTTGATAACGAGCTTGCCCGCCGGCGGCAGGATACGAAAAAGGGTCTTGAACTGCTTTCCCAAAAGCGGGAAGGGGCCAGTTTCAGGGACTATGCCACCAGCGACCTCGCGGATTATATGGGGAATCTCCCCGAAGGGATCCGCCGGCGGAGCATGCACATTGTGCAGGAGATCCGCCGCGTTTACAACGCCGAAGACGCCCTGCGGCGGAAGGATATGCCCGCTTTGTCCCGGATTATATACCACTCCCACGAGAGCCTGCGGGACCTCTACGAGGTGAGCTGCCCCGAAGTGGACTGGCTCGTAAAGCGGGCCCAGGAAATCGAGGGGATAATCGGCTCCCGTATGACCGGGCAGGGTTTTGGGGGCTGTACCTATGCCATAATGCCCGGCGAACTGGCGGAAGAGTATAAAAAGCGGTTTGAGGATTACGAGCGGATATTCGGTTTTCATCCGGTTATCTACGAGGTACGGCTTGCCACCGGCGGCCGTATAGCGCGGAATTGAGGCGCGGCAGATGAGAATTCTGTTGACCAACGACGACGGCCGCGCGTCTCCCGGCATCATTCTTTTGGCGAAGGCGCTACGGGAGGCGGGACACCGGGTGTTCGTGGTTGCTCCCGATTCGGACCGTTCCGGTGTTTCCCATTCCATTTCTTTTTTATTCGGTCCCCGCAAACTCACCGAAATTGAAAAGGATACTTGGTCCTGTTCGGGAACCCCGGCGGACTGTGTGGTGCTGGCCCTGCTGGGGGGTATTCCCGAGTTAAAGGTCGTGGATGATGACGGCGGGATACCGCCGGATCTGCTCATTTCGGGGATAAACCGGGGGGCGAATATGGGGACCGATATTATCTATTCGGGGACCGCCGCCGCGGCCCGGCAGGGGAGCCTCATCGGTATTCCCTCACTGGCGCTTTCGCTGCTTGAGGGCGACGCCTGGAACTGGGAAATGGCCGTTTCCTTCGCGGTCGACCGGCTTGAACAAATGCGGCGCTTCTGGAAGGCCGATACCTTTGTGAACGTGAACATCCCCAACAGGGCGGCGGCCCCTCATGCGCTCGTTCCCGCCTTTCCCTCGCTGCGCCATTACCATGACCGCATAGATCGATACGAGGCCCAGGACGGCCGCTACTGTTTTGCCAGGGTCGGCGAGATCGGCGCCAGGCCGGAAGCGGGTTCGGACTGGGATGTGGTATCGAAGAATCAGGCTTCCATGAGCGCCGTATTCATTCATCCGGTGGACGTGGAAGCAGTCCGGGGGAGAATGGAAGCATGACAGACAGGCCCGCAGAAAAAGAACCGCGTCCCGATGATCCTTTGCGTCCCAAAGGCCGTTCCAGGAACGGCGGAGAAAAACCTCCGGCGTCTGAAGCAGCAGGCAAAACGAAAGAGAAAGTTTCTCTTGCCGGCAAGGCCCTTAAAGAGGGAATACGGCTGTTCCGCATGAAACGCTGGGAAAAGGCCCTGGAAGAATTTCTGATGGTAAAAACGGACGGTTTTGACGACGAAGGCCGGACCGAGCTTGCCTATTTTCTGGGACTGTGTTATACGAAACTTGCCCGCTATGACGAGGCTCTGCTGTACCTTGAACAGGTGGTAGTCGCCGGGCAGGATCTTCTCAGGGTTTATCAGTGCCGCATGACTCTGGCGTATATATACGTCATCACGCAGCGTACCAAAATGGCTGAATTTGAACTCAAGCGCCTGCAGACCAACGGCTTTGAATCACCCCAGCTTTATAATACCCTGGCATACGCCGCATGGACCCAGAGGCGTTACAGGAACGCCATAGATTTCTACGAAAAAGCCCTGGATATTGACGAAAACAACGCCACCGCCATGAACAGTATGGGCTATATACTGGCGGACGCCGGTATCGACGTTATGCGGGGGCTGCGGCTTTGCCGGAAGGCGGTGGATAAAAACCCCCAGAGTCCGGCCTATCTTGACTCCCTGGGCTGGGCCTATTTCAAAGGCGGGGAGCCGGTGGAGGCCCGCACCTGGCTCCGCCGCGCCCTGGATTTGGCCCCCGATGAAAAGGATATACAGGAACACTTCAAACTGGTGACCGGGGAGGCCGGGTGAAAAAACGGTTTTGCACCGCCGTACTGTTTCTGCTCCTTTTCCTTTCTTTTGTTAAAGCCCAGGATCGTGTCCCGGTTACCGGCGGCGACGATGCCGGCGCGGTCAGCGCGGCCGAGGAATTCCGCATCGGCGTACAGGCCTATTACCGCTACGCTTTTAACGAGGCGATTCTTTCCTTTGAGCGGGCTTTGTCGTTCAGGCCCGGCGAAGCCGTCATTCTGGAATGGCTGGGCAAGGCGTATTACCGCTCCGGCTTTGAGGAGATCGCCGTCAGGCAGTGGCGCGCCGCCGCCGAGGCCTACGGCCGGAACAGCGGGCCGGGTATGCTCCTCTTGAGCCGCATCGAGACCGTGGCGAACCGCCGCTCACTCCTTCCCGTGGCCGACGACGAGATCCGCTATGTGGAGGCGGGCCGCTATCCCGGCCGTTACGAGGATTATGTGCTGTACCGGCAGCCTACGGCGGTCCTGCCCGTGGGCGACGGTTCCGCCTGGGTAGTGGCCTACGGCAGCAATGAGATCGTCAGGATCGATGTCAACGGCGTGGTAAAAGACCGCAAGCGCGGCCCCATCAACGGCTTTGACCGGCCCTACGACCTCGTAAAGGGAATCGGGGACAGACTCTACCTTTCCGAATTTCGGGGAGGCAGGGTGAGCGTCCTCAACAGTCAGGGGGACTGGCAGGCCTACATCGGCTCCAAAGGGCTGGGGGACGGTATGTTTGTAAGCCCACAGAACCTCGCCGTTGATGAGGACGGCTACCTCTACGTGGCGGATTATGGCAGGCGGCATATCTCCAAATTCGATCCGGACGGGGCCTTTATTCTTTCTTTCGGCCTGAAAAGCGCCCTCTTTCCGGGTTTTCTTTCCCCCACCGGCATTGCCGTCAAAGACGGCAAAATCTACGCCGCCGACGCCGCGGCAAAGCAAATCTACATGTTCGACTCCAATGGGAACTACCTGGGCGTCCTTACCGGCGAGGGACTACGGGGGCCTGAAAGCCTCCGCTTCCTTTCCGACGGCAGGCTCCTGGTGGCGGACACCAACCGAGTGCTGCTCATTGACATTGATTCCGCCATTGTCCGTGAACTGGGGCTTGCCGGGAACGAGCGGGTCCGTATAACCGGCGCCGACATGGACCGGAACGGCAACGTGCTGGCCGCCAATTTCGCCGCCGGGGAGGTTTCGGTGCTGACCCGCTTTGACGATCTCGCGTCCGGCCTTTTTGTGCAGATCGAGCGGGTTTCGGCGGAGCGTTTCCCCCAGATAACGGTGGAGCTGCGGGTTGAGGACCGTCTACGCCGCCCCATCGTGGGCCTTGAAGGGCTGAACTTTCTCTTAAGCGAGCAGGGCCGGACGGTGAGTGAACAGACGTTCCTGCTCCCCGCCTACCGTTCAGACAGGGCGGATATTTCGCTTCTGGTAGAACGCTCCCCGGCCACGGCCAATCTGCAAGACGATCTCGCCCAGGCCGCCGCCGACATTACCCGCGCCCTTGAGGGAAACGGACGTATCGTCTCGGCGGTTTCCGCCGGCGCGCAGCCACAGCGGGAACGCAGCGAAAATCCCCTGACCGCGGCCAGGGGCGCCGGCGCTTCTTACAGCCCCCGCTGGCGTTTCGACCTGGGCCTGCGTCTTGCCGCCACGGACCTGCTGCCCGGCGAAAAGAAGCGCTCTGTCGTGTACATCGGTTCAGGCGGCGTGGGGGAACTGGGCTTTGAGCAGTACAGCCTTTCGGAACTGGCGGCCTATCTTGCCAACAACGGTATAGCGTTCAACGCGGTTATTGTCGGCGGCGGCGCGCCCTCGGAGGAAATCCGCTATCTGTGCCGGGAAACCGGCGGCCAGGCCCTGTCCCTGTACCGCCCCCAGGGAATAGGGGAGATGATCCGGTCTATTGCGTCAATTCCCAGCGGTCTGTATAGTATAAGTTACCGTTCCCAACTGGGGACCGATTTCGGCAGAGCATGGCTTCCGGTAGAGGCGGAAGTGTATTTGATGGAGCGTTCCGGGCGGGATACCACAGGTTATTTCCCGCCTTTGGAATAGCGGAATTGTTAAAGGAAGGAGCGTATAATGGCGTATGAATGGGACAGTAGTCTTGAGACCGGACATGAAAAGATTGACAATCAGCACAAACAGCTGATAGCGGCGCTGAACAACATAGTCAGCGCCTCTGCAGAGGGAAAGGGGAAAGAAGAGATATTCAAAACCGTGGAATTCCTGACCGGCTACACGGTCATGCACTTTTCCACCGAGGAAAAACTCCAGGTACAGTACGATTATCCCGATTACCTGGTTCACAAGCGTTACCACGACGAATTCAAGATAACGGTAGGCGAATTAACCGGGCGGCTGGTCAGGGAAGGCCCCACAGAGGAAATGATCGGCATCGTAACCAACGCCATCGGCGAATGGCTCCTCAACCACATCAAAGGCGACGACTTCCGCATGGCCGCCTTTGTGAAAGCGAAGGGCGGTAATTAGCTGAAAAGGTGACGCTCGCCACATCATAAACTTAAAGATTTTTAGCGGCGAAGGGAGCAAAATGCTCTCAACTGAGCATTTTCTCATTAAAAAATGCTCAGTTGGGACACATGCTGTTTCGCGTAACAAATGCGTATATTCGCATTTTTATTCGCAAGTCTGGTTTAATACCCCGCGGCTCAAATGCCGCAACGTTTACAATGATTTGGTATTAAACCAGACGGTATAATAAATTTCCTCTCGAACGAGCCTCCGATCGAACTAACGCAACGTTTAAGATACCGCGGGGCTTGCCCCGCGGAGGCAAATAAAAAATTAAAGGTAAGCTCCGGACCCCGGTTTGGGTTTAAAAAACAGCCGCCCGTTTACCCGGGCGGCCGGCCTTGTATGTAAGGCTTTGAAGGAATACCAGCTTAACGAGGATCAGTTGCCGGACAGCCTTTTGTTTAGAAATTCTT
>JAISYA010000087.1 GCA_031270205.1 Treponema sp. | reverse complement strand
CGCTATTGGTTGATTTTTTGCCCTTTTTACCGCACCATCAACGTATGAGTAAACTGGATATTTGGCAGGAAACCTTTGTCGTTCGCTTCGGCGTTATTGACCGCTCGGACCGCCTGACCCTGGACGCGGTGTTTCAGCTTTTTCAGGAAGTGGCCATCAGTCACGCGGATAATCTGGGAGTAGGGCGGGAAGACATGGCCCGCTCGCGCCAGGTTTGGATTCTGTCCCGAATGTCGGCGCTGATTGACCGGCGGCCTCAATACGGCGAAACCCTTACCGTGCGCACCTGGCCGCGGGGCGGGGAGCGGCTCTTTGCCCTGAGGGATTACGATATCCGGGACGCTTCGGACGCGCCGGTGGTCCGGGCCAGAAGCGGCTGGCTCATCATTGACATGGATAAGCGCCGTCCCCTGCGTCCGCAGTCCGTCATGGAGACGCTGCCCCAAAACGGGGGGCGCGATGCCCTGCCTTCGGGCGCCGCCGGCCTTGAGGAACGGCCCGGCCTGCAAAAAACCGCCGCGCGGAAAGCGGCCTATACGGACATAGATTACAACGGCCATGTCAATAACGTCCGCTACATCCAGTGGATAGAAGACGCCCTGGATCCGGCGCTGCTCGAACAGGCCGGCCGCATGCGCCTGGATATCAATTACCTCAATGAAACATTCCCCGGTGAAATGATTGAACTGCGGTCCGCGCCGATAGAAGACGCCGGCAATGACTGCGCCGTTTCCGCCTTCGCCTTCGAAGGCTGTAAAACCGGCAGCGCCGCTTTCAGGGCGGAATTGCGGCTGTGGGGGGATTTGTAGGGAACTTCCGTTCCGGTGTTGGCAACCTGGGAAAGGGGTCTTTCCCCGATTGGGAAGGGATACCCTCCAGGCCCGGTTCAGGGCCGGTGGGAAGGCAGCAACCGCGCTGCGGTTGTTATAAAGCGGATCTGCGGTACGCGCAAGCGTGCGTATAAGGCGAGTTATGCGGCATCGGGCTAAAATCTATTGGCAAAATATAAAAAATTGAAATAATGAACAAAAGGAATGATTTATGTACATAAACATTATCAAATTCATTGCCGGAATATTACTATCGGTATTATTTTTCTCAAATAATTTTGTACTTTTTACATTGACGTATGTATTCACTTCTCTGGGTATGGTATTACATACATTATTGACAAAAAATACTATAAAATCAAAAGTATTATTGTCAGCAATATATTTAATGATTATGGTATTTCAGTTAGTACACAATTCATTGGTAATTTTTCCTGAAAATACTAATATGTTGAATTCTATAACAGGAAGAATGGTTGGACTAATATTTATTCTGGCGCCGTTTATCATCAACAGAATATTTTCAGAAAATGAAAGCAAGAATTTTTATCTGCCTTCAGTGCAAGATATAACAGTATTAACATTTAACGAAATGGTGGAGAATATAAATAAGGTTAAGGAAGTAATAGAAAAAGGACGGGCAAGTTTATCAAAAGAAAATATCGATGAATTATTAAAGGACATACCCCGCCATGACTCTTTTCGGTATATTAACAAAGGAAGCCTTACCAAAGAGTATTTTGACTTGGCATATCAAACAATGGAGGATAAGAATATTTACATTATTATTTCAAACACCGGAAGTCCTGCAAGTGAAATTATTTCAATGTTTACACGAAAACAATATAATCACGCGTCAATATCATTTGACAAAGAATTAAAAACAATAGTAAGTTACAATGGCGGGGAAAGAATATATCCTCCCGGCTTAAACATGGAAATGATAAAATATTTTAATAAGAAACAAGACTCTTCAATTATTGTATACAGCATCCCAATAACGGCTGAAAAAAAGAAGAAAATCATTGACAAAATAAATGTAATAAATAAACAAGGTAATGCATATAATTTATTTGGGATTGTATTCAAGTTTTCATTTAAACCCAATATAATGTTTTGTTCACAATTTGTGTATAGAATGTTAAAAGATGTGGGATTAAATTATTTTGAGAAAAAGGATGGACAAATAAAACCAACGGATTTAATAGAATTAGATTATTATCGAAAATTAAAATATGAGTATGAGATAAAATTTAAGGAAATGTAAAGTACGCTCAACATCGCATGGTCTGTTTGCGCTTGGCAGCTGCTTTCGCAGCATTTTGTACCTGTCGAGGGCGGGAGGCTCCGGGCGGAGGTCCGGCATCTTGCAAAAAAGGCGGCGACCGTCCAGCCCGAAGGAGTGGATGGTCGCCGCTATAGTACAAAGGCGTCCGGCGGGTCTTTCCCTTACCGCAGCGTCTGCGCGTTCAGCAAGAGCGGCGCGCCCTCAGCATTTTGGGTCAGGATACGGTCTCCCTGGAAGACGCAGCTCGCGTAGGGATGGACTTCCACGGCCGTCTGGCTCTGTTTTTCCAGGTTTGTGTTAAACCTGGCCAGATAGTTCTTGCCGCCGGCTACGATGACCGCATACAGATCGTTCCCGTTGTTCCAGAGAAGGCTCTGGGGATGTATGTCGTCGCTGCCCTGGGCGATCATTTCAAGCGTGTCGGAACTTATCTCCACAAGGCGGATCGCGCCGTTGCCCCGGTCGATTCCCGCGATGGCGAGAATCCGGCCGCCAAGGAGCGTAACCGTTCTGCCGTTTACGGTATTCATTTGGGAAGCCTGTATTGTGGCGCCGGTTTGGGGGTTAAGGCGGACAAGCCTTCCCAAAGGCGAATTGGTCGAAAGGATGCTTACGGCGAGAAGGCTGTTTGCCGCTGACGGGCTTACCGCTCCCGCCTGGGTCGTTCCGGCGCCGGGAGCCCCGGCGCCGCTGCCGGAATCCGCCGAGGCGATGTCCTTGCCTTCTATAAGGGTCTGCTGATCTTTGGCGATTTCTTCCCGTTCCTGTTGGGCTTCCTGGGTCTTTTGTTCGGCCCTCTCTTCCGTAGCGGCGGCTTCCTGCCTGCGCTCTTCCTGGACCTGCTCACGCTGGGCCAGTTCCGCTTCTTTCCGCTTGTTTTCTTCCTGCTGTTTAGCCAGTTCCTGTTCCCGGCGTTGGGCTTCCTGCTCCTGCCGTTGGGCTTCCTGCTGCTGCTGCTGGGCCTCCTGCTGCCGCTGCCGGGCTTCCTGCTGGCTTATCCTTCCCGCCTCGGCGTCCTGTTGGGCCTGTTGCTGCTGGCGTTGGGCTTCTTGCTGTTGCCGTTGGGCTTCTTGTTGTTGCCGCTGGGCCTCCTGCCGCTGCTGTTCGGTTCGCCGCTGTTCCTGTTCAACCCGCTGCCGCTGTGCCACCGCTTCTTCCCTGTCCCGTTCTATGTTCTTTTCTTCTTCGGCAATCGCTTCCCGCTGCAGCGTAGCGCTCTGGGTAGCTTCGTCGGCCTCCCTTTCCTTCAGGTCTACCATACCCTGGCGGTCTTCTATACCGCCGCCGTCCTTCCGCATCTCGTTGGTAACCTGCTCGTCGGTAAGGGAACTGGTGTCTATGGCGCTGAGGGATCCCGGAAGACCGGTTCCCAGAGGAATCGTCATAAGGGTCTGGCCCGGCCATTCGTCAAAACGGACGGAGATTCCCGCCTTTTCGCCGGTCAGGTTTTGCACAACCGGCGTTTTGTAGCGGTTGTTGTAAAAGTCCCAGTCTCCCCGGAAAACGGCATTGTAAATTGTGATGTAACGGGCCAAAAGAGCGGCGTCGTCGGCGCTGTAATCGTAAGCGCCCTGAAGGTATCCCTGGATAATAAGCCTAAGGTTCCTGATATGGTCTACGGCGGCGTCCACCCCAAGACCGAAAACGTCGGCGTCAAGCTTGTCGCCTTCGGGCGCCGAAACGGAATGGATCACAAAGTACCTGTTGTTTGCCCCGGCGCTTACCGCTCCGTTTTTGACGGACAAGCCCAGCTGGTAACCGATATTACGGATCTGTTCTACCGTATCAAGCCGTGAATGGGGCCCTTCGTAGTTGATAAAATTAACGGCCGCCTGGTTTTTTTCAAGCTCTTCCCTGTCCACATTTTGGGCAAAAATCGGGTTTAGGGCGAGAATAAAAAGGGCCGCGCAAAGATATCCGGATTTTCTCATATTTATGCTCCTTTGTGAAATAACCGCCTGAAAGTACGGGGTTCCAATTCAAATGAAACAGATCCTTCTATAAAAATATACCAAAATCCCTCAAGGCGCAACAGGTGTTCCGGTAAAATGTTCCCACGGCCTGTTCATACAGAGGAAAAAGTGCTACGCTAACATTGATGAAACGTCCTGCGTTTGCCGGCTTGTTTGTTTTTTTTGCCGGCCTGTTTGTTTTTTTTGCCTGTTCCCGGGGAAGGATATCCTCGGTGGCGCGGGTGGATCTTTTCAGCCTTGAAATCGGACCCCTGGATAACCAGGTAAACCTTTCCAGCAGGGGAAACGTTATTTCGGATCACAGGACAAACCTTGCCATGAGGGACGGCCTTTTTTACATATCGGATACCTTCGGCAAGAAAATTGTCCGTTATACGTCTTTTGGGGATCCGCTTTTTGTGATCTACAACGATCTGGAAAACCCTCCGCCGATAACCCTGCGCCACGGCATTGAGGAAGAAGGAGTGGCAACCCGCTGGTCTATCGTTTATCCGCTGCGGGAACCGGGCGTTATTACCGTGGATTCCCGGAAGCATATCTATGTGGTGGACAAGGTTGAGGACGAACGGAAGGGCTTTGACAGTGAAGACAAGACCCTGCTTGATACGGTGGTGCTGCATTTTAACGATTCGGGGCGTTTTGTCAATTTTCTTGGGCAGGAAGGCATCGGCGGGAAACCCTTTCCCCGCATATCGGGAATATACGCGTCGGTTAATGACGAAATTGCCGTAGTCTGCCTTCTTTCCACGGGTTGGAACATTTATTGGTTCAATTCCGAAGGAACGCTGCTGTACCTGGTACACCTGAAACGGGACAGTGTCCCGGTTCCGGCAGGCAGGAACGTTTCCTTTTCGTCGGTGGATTCAATAACGGCGGCCCCCGACAGCAGAAAGCTGTTTCTGAAGATCGACTGTTATTTTGCCGCCGGTCCGAACGCTGCGGCGAATCCGGACTCGTCGATCATTTGGATTATGAATGTGGAAAACGGCGCTTATGAAGAGTCGATGAACGTGCCGTTCTTTGAATATGTAACCACGGAAAACAACCAAAAAGTTACCCAACGGCTGTTTTACTTTATGCTTGGGGTGATAAAAAACGACCGGGTGTTTCTTTATTTTCCGGTGGATGGCGGATACTCCCTTCTGGTACTGACGGCGGGTTCCGATGAACAGCGCCTTGGTTTTATTCAGGTACGGAATGATGAGCTTGAATACAACACCTTTAACCTTTCTGCCGAAGGCATTCTTTCGGGTCTTGTGGCAACCAACTGGGACGCGAGGTTTGTATGGTGGCGTACCGACCGCCTGCTTGGAGAGATGGGCCTGTGATGCCGGTTTCGTCCGAGAGACCGGCTGCTCCCGCAAGATCTCTTTCGCTGATGGGGGCCGGCTTGCCGTCCAGGCTTGTTACTTCCGAAACGGCGGCGTTCATCGACCGGGAGGCGTCCCGGTCCTGGGGTTTAAGTCCCTTTGCCCTGGTCGAAGCCGCCGGCAGGGCCTGCGCGAAAGCCTTTGTACAATCGGATGTTGTGAAAAAGTCCCGGCTGCGTCAAAAAAAAACCGTCCCGGTTTTGGTCATGGCCGGGCCGGGAAACAACGGGGCGGACGCCCTTGTCATGCTCAGGGCGCTTTTACTTGAAGGCTTCTGCGGCGAAGAAAGCTCGGCGGTTTTTCTCAGCAGGGATGTGGGCGAAGACACAAGTCCCCGATCTATGGCCGTAAGCGCCGTAAAGGCCATGGGCGTAACGGTGCGTCTGTGGAACGATACGGATCTGTTTACCCGTGAGGGGATTATCAAAAACGCCGGGCTTGTCATAGACGGTATAGCGGGAACCGGCCTTGGAGGTCCGCTCAGGGGCGTTCCGCTGGAAATGACGGAAGCCCTTAATACGTTCAATACGTTCAATACTTTCAATACTTTCAATGACAATGCCCCTAATTTGTCCGGCCCCCTGGTAGTGTCGATTGATCTGCCTTCGGGCTGCGCCGATGATTTTACCCCCGGCAGCCCCGTGCTGCGCTCAGATCTGACCCTTGCTATTGAGCCGGTAAAAAAGGCTCTTTACACGCCCGCGCTGAGAAGCTTTTGCGGAAAGATCGTCCCGGTAACCGGCGTTTTCCCAAAACAGCTTTTGGCCCTTTGTGATGATTCGGAAAAAGCCTCTTCCCTCCTTTTCGGATGGGAAGAGGCCCGCCGCCTTGTTCCGGCAGTAGCGCCGGACGCCTACAAGTACAGCCGGGGCCTTGTGGAAATCCACGCCTGCGATTACGGCAGCAGCGGCGCCGGCCGTATAGCCGCCAGAGGCGCCTCCGCTGCCGGCGCGGGGCTGGTCCGGCTCGTCGTTGACGACGAGCTTTACCCCGTACTGGCCTCCGGCGCGGACGGAGTTATGGTCGTCCCGGCTTCCAAGGCGGGCGGAATTGCCGGCGTACCCGAAACGCGGTTCAAGCCCAACGCCCTGCTGCTTGGTCCCGGCTGGGGCAGGGACAGACGGCGGTTCGAGACGCTCGAAAGGGCGTTGGCCGCAGAAGCCGGGGGCCTTCCCCTTGTGCTTGACGCGGACGGCATAACCCTCGCCAAAGAGTACTTTGCCGGAAAGGGAAAAACGCCCCGCTTTAACGGGCTGACCATCCTTACCCCCCACGCCGGGGAGCTTGCGGTCCTGAGCGGCATGGAAAAAAAGATCCTGCTTGCAAAACCCGGCCTTGCCGCGGAATTGGCTTCTGAACTTAACGCGGTGCTGGTTTTCAAAAGCCATGTAACGGTTATAGCCTCTCCGGAACAGAAGTCTTTGGCTTATGTGGACGGAATGATCCCGGCGCTTGCCGCCGGAGG
>JAISYA010000202.1 GCA_031270205.1 Treponema sp. | reverse complement strand
GGCCTGTTTCAAAGATAGTTTACCCTGGAAAAGTGTTTCGCAAACCCGGTAAATCGGTATCCATACCGCCTACGCTGACGGTATGTTTAATTTAGCGCTTTTTATAAACTTTGTCAAGTAGCTTTCGGTAACATTTCAAAATGAGGCATTTCGGTGGCGCAAAAGCATTTATAGTCGTTTTCGTGATACTTTCCAAAAACTGAAGTTTTGGAACAGCCTCGATTGACTATATTCCTGTTGGGTTTCGTGATTATTGCCGGCAGTACCGTAAGGAAAACGGGAAAACGCCATCGTAGCGCGTCGCGGGGCATTTTCCAAGCGAAATTTGTCGTTAACATGGTATTGCCATGTGGTTACTATGAATTATCTTCAGCCCTGGACGACCGGATCAGGTTAATTACGATTATAAAGCGAGAATTCTTAGCGAATGCAAGATAAAATCTTGACGGAAGCTAAATTTTGTGATATATGTTATTATAAGTGGATTTCAGGTTATGAAAACACAAGGGGGGAATCCTTATGGCGCGAAATTTAAAGGAATTGTGGACGAGCAGGAGCCATGTGTCCCAGGTTATTTTTATATTGATTGTTTTGTACTGCGTCGCTGCGGTCAACGTACTGATTTTGGCGCTTGGTATGCTGCCGTATTATGAGGCGGAGCATGGCGTTTCCTATCTTCTGATAGGGTTCACCATTTCCTCGTTTGTACTGACCCTGTTCATAAGCGCCTATCATCTGAGTACGATGCTGAGAAGACGAAAGAGAAGATCCGACCGCCTTTTGGAAGAAAAAAGCGCGTATAAAAACCAAAAGTAGGTAACCAAAATGAAAAAGATTGTAATTGCGTTGTTTTGGCTGTTTGCGGCAGAGTTTGTATACTCCCAGACCCGTGGTGATACGATTATCTATATCCCGATGCCGACAGGCGGGACCTCTACGGAACAGAGTTTTTTCAAAGAAAATTTTGAGATGGAAACCACAGCCGCCGGATATACCACCACGGAAAACCCAAGCGAGGCGGATTATATTCTAAGGCTTGAAGTCCAGCCGAATATGATCATGTACGATGACGGGACGGAAGAGCAGGCGCCGCCTGAAGAGCCGCAAAACCTGCTGGAACTGCGATTGTTGCAGGCAGCGGACAATAGTGAAGTCGTTATGTTTAATTTTCCGTTTACTGACGTGGAAGAGATGTACGAGTTCAACCTGTATCTGCTCTACCAGGCCATGGCAAACGTCCCTTTAACCAAATTGACCTCTCAGGTTGACCCCGATCACTGGCGCAATAAATGGCTGTATATACGCGGTTCGGTTGATTACAATATTTCAAATTATCAGGCTGATGTGAAAGATTCCAATAACTGGCAGAGCAGTGCAGCCATTGGTAACGATGCGGGGGCGAGCGGAGACCCTTTAGAGCCGCAAAACGCCCGCTCGACAACGCCCATGATCGGCGGAACCCTCGGTTTGGAATTCCAGTTTTTGAACTGGATGGCTGTTGAGGGGGACCTGAAATTTGTCTTTGGCGATCCTGAAGAGTCGACTCTTGTCCCGACTGTCGGGGTGGATCTGAAATTTCCCCTCAAGCCTTCGAAGCATTTCATGCTTGAGCCGTATGTTGGTGTTGACATTCCCATGTTTACCGGAACCACGGTAAAAAACACCTCCACATTTGCGGCGCTCGGCGGCGGCTTTCAGTTCGGCGTTAAGGGCGGCAGCATGGGCGCTTTCTTTGTGGACACGGAATTCATGTATACCCTCGGCACGGTTTCAACACGAACATCCTACCGTAAAGCGGACTGGCAGCGCTGGGTTCTCGGATTCGGAATCGGCTACAAACTGGGTTTCTTCAACCGCAACAAAGACCCGGATCAGCAGCAGCCGCCAACAGTCTCGGACTAAAGTGTTTTAATACCATGCGCGTTTAGTGCGGGAAAAATTAACCGCGGACGAACAACACGGACTTTGGCCTGAAATTCCGGCTTTTGTCCGTGTTGTTTGTAAAGTCCGTGGTTTTTTCATTTGAGCCTGTTCCAAAACTAATTGACTGTGCGCTAATGCGCACAGTTTGGGAACAGCCTCATTTAACAAAGAGTTTGTAAATCAGCAGTAACAGTTTGTAGTACATGTAGGGGAAGATTCTCAAAAACCTGAAGGGGTTACGGAGGCAAAACCCTATCCCTTCAAGGCCGTGGTCGAAACTTGCCCGCGAAGGGTGTTTTTTCCGCTCGGCAAATACGTCAAAAAGATCGCTGCACCAGAGCCGCATGACGCCGCCAAGCCGGGCGCTGTTTCGGGCGATCCACTGTTCTTCGCCGCGGACGCCCTTGCCGACCAGCAGCAGCGCGGGCGAGGCTTTGCGGATCGCCTCAATAATGGCGCCCTCTTCCTGGCGCTTAAAAGGGCAGGGAAAGCGGCCCACAACCCGCAGCCGGGGAAAAGTCTGGCGGATATTTTTATCGGTCCTTATAAGGATTCTTTTTTTCCCGCCCAAAAGATAAGTCGAGAATTCGCGGTTCTCCAGAATCGTGAGGAGCTGTACCACGAAATCAAAAGGCATGTAGCGCGCCGCTTTTTTACCCGAAAGAAAACGGATGCCACTGACAATGCTCTTTGAGATGGGGATAACCAGGGCGGCCTTCATCACATAGTTACGGTACTCCCCGTTCCGCCTGGCCCGGAGCAGATCCCAGAGGGAAAGGAGGACGATGTTCTGCTCTTTTCCCAGGGCAAGGAATTCCTGCACCAGAGGGCCGAGCTGATCCGGCGTTACAATGTCGACGGGAACTTTCAGTAAACTTACCCGTTCCCGGCTTGGTTGATTTTGATCTCCCACGAATTTCTCTCCAATAAAACAATCCGTATCGCCGCGGTCGCGTACAGCGCCGCGGTCTCCGTCCGCAGAATCGTGTCCCCGATGGTCACCGCCTTAAATCCGGCGGCCAAAAAGCGGGACGCCTCCGCGGGGGAAAAGCCCCCTTCAGGCCCGACTGCCAGTACCACCGTTTCAGGATCGCCGGCAAGGTAAGTGTGGAGCGGCAAATGCGCAAGGGGCAGATGATGAAACAAAAGCCCCAGGATTTTCGGCCGCTGCCGTTTAAGCTCCTCCCAGTACACGAAAAGCCCGTCCATTGACTCCGGCGGCCTTACCACGGTGGCAACGGGAGAGCCGCTTTGCTGGCGGGCTTCCTTTATGATCCGCTCCCAGCGGGAAACTTTTTTCACCCCCGCCCCGCCGCTATGCCGCCCACGCTCTCCGTCCCCCTTGATTTTGGGGATGGAAAATTCCGATATAAAGGGCACTATTTCGGCAAGAGCGCCCTCGGCAGCCTGACGGACAATAAGGTCCATTTTTTCACCTTTGGGCAGGGCCTGAAACAGGATGACGGGCGCATTATCCGCCGCGCCCGAAAGCCCCCCCGCCGTATCATCCGGTTTAACGCTTCCGGTCAGCGTCCCGCCCCCAACGGAGCGCACCTGAATCAGGGCCTCTTCTCCTGATGGAAGCAGGGCGGGAAAATATTCCCCGGCCGCGAGGCGGCGCACCCGGACCAGGTAGTGATAGTCATCCCCCTCAAGCCTGACCGCGCCGTTTTTATCCGGCGCTTCGTTCAGAATAAAGCGCTTCATAAGCGCAAAACATCGTTACGTGACATTACGCAAGGACCGCGCCCGCTCAGGATGCCAGGGGCAGATCCTCAAGGGCTTCTTCCTGCAAGTCTTTGAGAGTCCTGGTGTTTTGCATCAATCTGCGGTAACTGCCGTTTTGTAAAATTTTCACCGCTTCCTGTAACTGGACATCGTATTCCAGATCGTAAACCGGGGCAATAGTGGTCCGGTTCATCTCGTTGCGGATCAGCCGCTTAAGCAGCGAAAAATCAAGCTTGTAGTCCCTTTCCAGCGTACGGGCAAAGGCCTCAACCTGGGCGGCGCCCGCCCGGGGATTTTCCTTAACAAAAGCGAAAATTTTATTGTCATTGAGAAGCTCGTTGAGTTTCTCCGCGTCCGCTTCGGTAAACTCAGGAAATTTCACCTCAAGGTCCGGGGGGATTCCGATCTTGTCGATGTTCACGTCGCTGGGGGTATAGTAGCGGGCCGTCGTGATTTTGAAACCCACGTTGTCCAGGTTGTACACCTGCTGTACCGAGCCTTTGCCGTAGGATTTTTCCCCCACGAGGTATGCCCTGCCCCGGTCTTTGAGCGCGCCGGCCACTATCTCCGAAGCCGAAGCGGAGCCTTTATTGATAAGCACTACAACCGGAATATCCGCGGGAACCTGCGCGCCTTTCTGCACGTTGAACACGTGATTTTCCTGGGGGATTCTCGATTTGGTACTTACCACGACCCCGCCGTCAAGGAAGAGGCCGCTGATATCCACCGCCGAGTTGAGGAGGCCGCCGTAGTTGTTCCTCAAATCCAGAATAAAACTCTTGTAGTTTGCCGCCTTGAACTCGTTAATGGCGTCCCTGGCCCGCGCCGCCGTCATGGGGGTAAAGGTGAGCAGTTTGAGGTAGCCTGTCTCTCCTATCATGGCGTGTTTGGCGGTAGGCACCTCAATAATGGCCCTGGTTAAAGTAACAGGAAATTCCAGCTTTTCGCCCCGGCGTATGAGGAGCTTGACATCCACCCCCGGAACTCCCCTGAGCCGGGACACCGCCTCATCCTGGGTAAGAATGTCAGTGGCCTCGCCGTCCACCTCAATGATAAGGTCTCCGGGGTTGATCCCCGCCCGCCAGCCGGGAGTGTCCTCAATGGGAGAGGCTACTTCTATATAGTTGGGCTTGCCGTCGGGCCTCATCCCCAGGGGCTTGGAGACATACAGGCCTACCCCGCCGAAATTTCCCTGGGTGGTATCATTCAGATCGGTCATTTCGGCTTCCGGCAGAAAACTGGAATAGGGATCCTCCAGGGCGTTGAGCATGCCGGTCATGGCGCCCTCAAACAGTATCTTGGGATCCACCTCTTCCACATACTGGCGCTGGATAAAATCAAACACATTTTGAATGGTGGATGTGTATTTACGGTTATTTGGGATATTGAGAGTCTGGCCGGGGGCCGAAGGCGGCCTTCCGCCATTGCCCTGCGCCGCCGCTATGGGAACCAGCCCCAGGGTAAACACCATACAAAGCGCCGCGGTAGCGGCGATCCAAACCCATGAAACGGGGAATTGAACACGCTTTTTTTCAGCGTTACATCCCGGCTCGTGCATAATCATCTCCTTTTTGACCACTGGGTAGCGCTGTCTGTTTTGATATTCAGACACCGTACACTGTAATTATGAGTGAAAACGCGGTCTTTCGCTAGTAGGTAACGGCCCTGATACCCCGGCGTATTGAGGCTGTTCCAAAACCGTGCGCGCAAGCGTGCAGTCAATCAGTTTTGGAACAGGCTCTATTGTCTAAAGATTTTGAGTGTCTCCGCCGACAATATAGAACCATGTTTTTTTGCGGGCCGCTTCGGGGTAAGGGGGGAGCCGCGTTAATACTGATAGCCTCGATCCTCCTCTTTCCGCCCGGGGCAGCGGCCCAGGTCTTTGCCCTGCCCATGCCGGAGACCGGCGGCCCCCCGCCTGAAACGAGGAGAGGCGTATCCCTCTTTCCGAATATTTATTATACCAAAGGGCTCGATACCCTGAAAAACACCGAGGCTTCCCGGCCGTATTGGGTGTTTACCGGATCGGAACTGGATACGATAAACCGGCTGACCGAGGATGACACCTCGCTTCTGCTCAACAACGACATTCTTGCCTTTTACGGCCATCCCAATTCGCGTAACATGGGCATTCTGGGCCGTTACCCGATAGAGGAACTGGACGCGAAGCTCACCGCTCTTGCCGGGGAATTCGAGGCGGAGAGCGGCGGCCGCCGCGTACTTAAAGCCTTTTATATTATTTACGGTACGGTCTGGCCCGAAGGGGAAATAGGGATACTCAAGGAAGATACCCTGAAGCGTTACATTGAATACGCGCAGGAACACAATATCCTCGTGTTTATCGATCACCAGATTGGCCGTTATGATCCGGTGGATTCCCTTACGCGGATGCTGCCCTGGCTTGCCTATCCCAATGTACATCTTGCCCTGGATCCCGAATGGCGCACCACCAAGCCAATGAAGGAAATCGGAACCGTTACGGCGGATGAAATCAACCGGGCGCAGCAAACAATGGAAGATTATATTATCAAGAACAATATTTCCGGCGAGCGGCTGCTGGTGATTCACCAGTTCAACTGGCGGATGATCAAAGACCGGGAATCGGTGAGAAGCGATTTCCGCCGCGTGCGGCTCGTCCACTGCGCCGACGGTTTTGGCGCTCCCCACCTCAAGCGCGCCGCCTACGCCTACAACGCCGAAGCCGGAAACATACCGGTAAAAGGCTTCAAACTTTTTTACAATTTCGGAATCCCCGGCGCGGGCTACGACAACCCCCTTTTAAGTCCCAAAGAAATCTATGCGCTGAAGCCCCGACCGTATGTCATCATGTACCAGTAGGATAAGCGGGTAAATGAGCCTCCGCGAATTAACGCTCTTTGTAATGATAATCCGCGGACTCTTCTCTTTCCTAAAAGAGCGCGTCATCCGGCCCGGCGGCGCTCCCTGTAGGGGCGGCCACTTTCCGGGGCCGGCCGGGACGGCCTGTCCGTTCCACCACATCGTAAGCCGGCGCCGCTTCCGCGACTTCGCTTGCTTTGGACAAGGCCGCTTCCGCCGCCAGGGAAGCCGCCGATTCTACAGGTGCCGGGCTTGCCGCGGGAGCCGGCTGGGCGGGCGCTGACGGAGCTGCCGGCCGGGCCGCGCCGTTAGACGAAACCGCTTTCGGCGCGGGAAATTCCCTGCCGGGAAAAATCGTTTTCCGCAGCTTGCTTTCCAGTTCTTTGGCCAAATCGGGATGCTGCTCCAGATACTCGCGGGCGTTGTCCCTGCCCTGTCCTATCTTTTCTTCGTTGTAGGAATACCACGCGCCTTTCTTTTCGATAAGCGAGTACTTGACCGCGCAGTCAAGGAGGCTCCCTATGGCGGAAATTCCCTTGCCGAACATCAGCTCCAGTTCGATCCGCCTGAACGGAGGCGCGACTTTGTTCTTTACCACTTTTACCCGCACGCGGTTGCCGATGGCGTCCGCGTCTTTCGATACCTCGATAGTTTCGGTTTTCCGCACTTCAAGGCGCATTGAGGAATAGAACTTCAGGGCGTTGCCGCCGGTGGTAGTTTCGGGGTTGCCGAACATAACGCCGATTTTCATGCGGATCTGGTTGATGAAAATCAGTATGGTCTGGGATTTGCCGATGGTGGCGGTGAGCTTGCGCAGGGCCTGGCTCATAAGCCGCGCCTGCGCGCCCATCTGGGCATCGCCCATTTCCCCCTCGATTTCCGACTGGGGGGTCAGGGCCGCCACCGAGTCCACCACGATCACATCCACCGCGCCGGAGCGGACGAGGTTTTCGGTAATTTCCAGGGCCTGTTCCCCGCTGTCTGGCTGCGACACCCACAGCTCGTCAATATTGACGCCGAGGTTTTTGGCGTACACCGGGTCCAGGGCGTGTTCGGCGTCCACAAAGGCGGCGATTCCGCCCAGCTTCTGGGCCTCGGCGATGGCGTGCAGCGCCAGTGTGGTCTTGCCCGACGATTCAGGGCCAAAAATCTCGATAATGCGCCCGCGGGGATAGCCCCCTATGCCGAGCGCCTCGTCCAGCAGAATGGAACCCGAAGGCACCACCTCGATACCGGCGGCGTTTACATGCGCGCCCAGTTTGATGATTGATCCCGCGCCAAACTGCTTTTCAATCTGAAGCCGGGCCGCTTCCAGGGCTTTTGCCTTTTCCTCACTTGAGGCGTTAGGATTCCCTGTGGTTTTTTCTTCACTTGCTTTTGCCATTACAATCTCCCTCCCCTATATATGGCGCGCAGA
>JAISYA010000212.1 GCA_031270205.1 Treponema sp. | reverse complement strand
CATGTATCCGGGGGCGGGCCCGCAGATAGTCGAAAACCAGCTTACCAAACGGATAGAGGATGAGGTTTTTTCCATAGCGGATATCGATTCCCTCACCTCTTATTCGATGGACAGCGTTTCTGTCATAACTGTTATGTTCAAGGACGGAAAGGACGAGAACCTTGCCATCCAGGAAGTAAAAGACAAGGTTGACGCCATTCTGCCGGAACTTCCCGGCGCGGTGGAGAAACCCGCGATTTCCAAGATCGATGTGACCGCTTCCATTCCGATTATGAACATCGTCCTTGAGGGCGGCATGGACAGTACGGAACTCTACACTATCGGTTCCACCGTGGTACATGACGCGCTTTCCCAAATCACCGGTGTCGGCAGCGTGGAACTTTCAGGGGGCCAGAAACGGGAAATCCGGGTAAACCTTGACCGCGCCGCCGCCTATGAGCGCTTCCTCCCGGTGGAACAGGTCGCCGCCATCCTGGCGCAGGCGAATATCGAAATTCCGGGAGGAAATATCGGCATGGAAGGGGAGGATATACCGCTTCGTTTCCGGGGTGAGTTTACGTCCCTTGAGGAAATCGGAGACCTCGATGTGCCGACACAGGCGGGATTGTTCAAACTCCGGCAGCTTGGAACGATTGAGGATACCCACATCACGGTCCGGGAGCGGACCATACTGCGGGACAAAGAAGCGGGAACCCGGAACGAGGGGGCGCTGCTCTTCCAGATAATGAAGAACCCCAGCGCGAACACTATCGCGGTGGTAGACAACATTACAAGACAGATTCCCCGCATCGAAGCCGGAGCGGGCGGCGGCGTCAGGCTTTCCGTGATACGTGAAGACGCCGGATTCATTCGGGATTCGGTAAACGACACCCTGGGCAATTTATTGATGGGCATCATGCTTACGGGCCTGGTGATACTGCTCTTTCTCCACGACCTCCGTTCGACCTTCATCATCACTTTGACCATGCCTTTTTCGATTATCGCTACTTTTTTCGTCATGCAGTTAATGAACATCAGCGTCAGCGTCCTTTCCCTGATGGGCCTGTCCTGTGCGGTAGGAACCCTGGTGGCAAACTCCGTGGTGGTACTGGAAAATATTTTCCGGTATAAGAGCGAGGGCCTTTCACGGATCGAATCGGCATCCCTGGGCGCGAAGGGAGTGATGATGGCGGTTGTCGCCTCCACCCTGACCAATGTGGCGGTCTTTGTGCCCTTGGGCGGCATGGGGGGAGAAATTGGGCAGATAATCAGCCATTTTGCCTATACGGTAGTTATTTCCACGGTATTTTCTATCGTCGCCTCCCTCACGCTTACGCCGTTCCTTGCTTCCCGTATTCTGCCGGAAAAAATACGGCGGCCAGGCCGCATCGGCACAATACTGGACGGAATCTTTGACAGAACGGAACGCCTCTATACGGTTTCCCTTTCCGTCATACTCAAACGGAAATGGCGGAGCGCCCTTGTCGTTATCGCCGTCATCGTGCTTTTTGGTTTCTCCATCAGCTGGTTTACCGCTATACCAATAGAACTGATCCCCAAAAGCGACGGCGGAAAAATTCAGGTCGACGTGGAACTGCCCCAGGGGAGCGGCCTTGACAAAACCGCCGCTGTCCTTGCGGTAATAGAAGAACGCCTCGCGGAATATGAGGAAGTTAAAACCATTCTTACTACCTTGGGGAAAATGGGTTCTATGGACCGGGACGTGAGCGTTGCCCGCATGGAAGTATCCCTTGTCCCCAAAACAGAACGGACGCTGAACAACAGCGCCCTGGCCGCGCTTTTTACGCGGAATCTTTCGGACATTCCCGGCGCCGATATACGAATTGTCGCCCCGTCGGAACTGGTATTGGCCCAGGGCGCGCCGGTAAACCTCAGCCTCCAGGGGCCGGACAATGTTGTGTTGCAGGAATTGGGGGATAGAATAAAGCGGCGCTTACAATCCGTGCCGGGTGCGACGAACGTCAGCGTCAGCACGAAAACAGGAAAAAGCGAACTGGTGTTCGAACCCCGCCGCAAACGAATTTCAAGCGACGGCCTTACCGTGCAGGCCGTGGCTCTGGCCCTCCGATCCGCCGTTGACGGCATGACCGCCACGGTGTACCGCGAAGGCGGCGAAGAATACGATATCCGCGTCAAGATCGAGGATGCGGGCCTCCGGGACATTGAAGATCTCAAAAACATTCCCGTGGCCGGCCCCTCGGGTATCTTTCCCCTCTCTCGTTACGCGGACCTTCGTTTTGAAGAAAGCTCAAACCGGATCATGCGGGTAGACAAAGAGCGGACTGCGGACATAACCGCCGAATTACTCCCCGGTTATGCTCAGGGTCCCGTCCTTGCGGATGTTATGAAAGCGGCGGCAGAGATCGATCTTCCCGAAGGGTACTGCATACGACAGGCGGGGCTTTCCGAAGCCATGGCGGAAGCATACGTGAGCATGGTCCTGGTCTTTCTGACCGCCATCGCGCTGGTGTACATGCTCCTGGCGGCGGTTCTCGAAAACCTGCTCCAGCCGCTTTTCATTTTAACCACTATCCCGCTTTCCCTTATCGGCGTTGTCGCCGGCTGCCTGCTTTTCGGTACGGTCCTCAACACCATCGCCATGATAGGTATTGTCATGCTGGTCGGTATCGTGGTGAACAACGCGATACTGATGCTCGACTATTACAACCAACTGAAACGGGAAGGCTGCGGCACAACGGAGGCCCTGCTCAAAGCCTGCCCCGCAAAACTCAAAGCCATCCTGATGAGCAACATCGCCATCATCCTGGGCATGATACCAATGGCCTTAGGCATCGGCGCGTCCCTGGCTGAAATGCGTCAGCCTATGGGTGTCATCACCATTGGAGGCATCGTATCTTCCACCATTCTAACCCTCTGGTTTATCCCGGCCATTGAGCGTCTCGTTACCCGCCGCGCAAAAAAACTCCCCGGTAAAGGAAACAACCCATGAAAAAGCGTATATCAATAAGCATCGTTATTATTTGTCTTACCGCTTTAAACGCGGCGGCCCTTGAATACGATCTGTCCTCCTATCTGCACTTAGTCGAACAGAACAACACCGATATTGCCCTGGCCTATAGGGAATTCCTGCTTTCCCGTGAACAGGTGAACCAGGCCCGGTCTCCCCTTCTGCCGGGAATCGGCGTGGAGGGGAGCTATACCCGAAACCTCCGGAATATGCCCCGGCCTGCCGCAGTGGCTTCCGCCCCCGGCGGCGGGCCGCTTATCTATCAGGATGTGGATTCAAATTATGACAACGAGCTTTCCATCGGGATTGGCGTAAGCCAGAAATTGGTTGATCCGGCGGCGTGGATGCAGTACCGTCAGGCAAAAAAAGGACTTTCCATTCAGGAACAGGCGTTTGAGGCCGCAAGGCAAAATATTTTATGCGCGGCAAAAAAACTGTATGCCCAAACCCAGCTTGCCCTATCGGTACTGACAATCCGGAAAGCCTCGGAGGAAACAAGCCGGGCCTTGTATAAAAGCGCCGAACGGAAATACCGCGCCGGAGCCGCCACGGAACTTGATCTCCTCATGGCCGAAGTTGACTGGAAACAAAAGGCCCTCTCCGTTGATGAGTCCCGCAGAAACGCCAAAACCGCCCTGCTTTCCTTCCGGAATTTCGCCGGAATCCCTCTTTCGCAGGAAATTACCCTTACCGAAAACAGCGAACAAGTCCCGGCGATTCCCGAACCCCGCGCCTTGGACAGTGCCCTGGCGGGCCGGGCCGATTACCGCGCCCTGATGCTTTCCCGTGAACTGGCAGACATGGGGAAAAAAGCCGCGCTGAGTTCTTTCCTTCCCACTGTTTCCGCGGGATTTTCCTTTGCCTACGGCGGTATGGGGAACGATTCTTTAACCGGCGATTCCGATTATACCGCCGCGCAATTAACCCTGGGCGTTACCATCCCCATCTTCGCGGGCGGCTACCGCTTGTCCCGTGTACGGGCAGCGCGGATTGAACAGGAAAAGGCATTTTTTGCGCTGGAGAAAAAGCAAAGGGATGTGGAAAGCGAGCTCATCGGAATCCAGCTCCGGCTGAATGAAGCGAATGAACGCATCGAAACGGCCCGGCTTATCGAAACCGCCGCCCGCCGCGCCCTTGCCCTCTCCCAGACCGCCTTTGCCAACGGCCTCGTAACCCAGCTTTCCGTTACCGAGGCGGCCAACCGCCTGGACGAGGCAAGCCTTGGTTTACAGAACGCCGTCTG